>CATJUP010000158.1 GCA_949743655.1 uncultured Eubacteriales bacterium | reverse complement strand
CACCCTTTCAGTGATTTCGCTTCCGCGAAATTCACTCGCTCCGCTCGTGCCCGCACTTCTTTGCGGCACCCTTTCACAAAAAATTTTATTGGAAAAATCAATGCTTTTTTAGTTTTAAATTTATTTCATTTATTTATTAACAAAGAATAAAATTTTGTCAAAAACTTACCTCATTAAGATAGTTTGTAATAGGCATTAAAAACAAAAATTCTTTAAGACAAAAATCAAATATACGTCTATCAAGTATTTCCTCACCCAAAGGGGCTGTATAATAAAGATGTAAATTTTTTCTTAAATACCAGTCATTTACAACGTCCGTTCTTTCTCCCGAAAATGCTTTTTTGTATTTATCGCCCTCCAGTTTGTAGGCACTGTTTTTGTACTTCTCCACAATTCTCTCAAATTCGGCAGTATTAGCGTCTATTTTCTTTCTTAAAGCATTCATATAAATAGGTTTAGCTTCATACGTGCCCATTCCTATTGTGTAATAATCAGCGCCTATTTCAAAATATACAACTGGCTTATTTTTCCACTCTCCGCTGTCTCTTTTAAACACAACCCATCTATTGTCGCGGTATGGCTCTTTATTTTTTGAAAAACGTATGTCTCTGTTTATTCTTGATATTGATGGTATTGTTTTTATTCCTGTAATACGACACAGCTCATTGTTCATATCAAAAGCAAATCTATCCATAGGCTCTTTTACAACATCAAAGTATCTTTTACGGTTTTTATCAAACCACTCTTTACTGTTATTAAACCTAAGCTCAATAAAAAACTCGCTTATACCGCTGTTAAACCCTTCAAATATTTGGTTGTCCATTAATAATCCCCTTGCCTAATTAATTTGTTTGTATTTTAAAACAAACTTACATACATTGGTACACAAGTTCAAAATGTCTTTCAAGTGCTTGTTCGGCAAGTTTGGCATCTCTTTTAACTATAGCATCATATATATTCATATGACAATTAAGTATAACCTCGGCGCTTTCACGTTTTTGAAGTATAACAGAACGATTAAACTTAACTGTTCTTTCAAGTATAAACCTAACATATTCAAGCACTTGTATAAGTACCAAATTATTTGACATAGAAAACAATATACTATGAAACTTAACATCTAACTTAGCGCCAGCGTCAGCGTCATCAATGTTTTGTCCCATTTCGGTTATAATATCGCCAAGCTCTTTAAGCTGGTCAATATTTTTATCAGCGTTTTTAACAACAAGTTTTATACCAGCTATTTCAAGTAGCATTCTAAACTCTATAAGGTCATCCTCAGCGCTGCCCTCTTTAAGCAAAAGCGGAAGTATAAGACTTAAAAATGGCTGTACATTTAAGTCCGACACAAAAGAGCCTTCACCTGGACGTATATCCACTATACCCATAATTTCCATAACACTAAGTGCTTCTCTTAAAGATGCTCTACTTACATCAAGCATTTCAGCCAAAGTTCTTTCGGGCGGAAGTTTATCGCCGCATTTAAGGCTTCCCTCTCTTATAAGATACACGATTTGTTCTACTATGTTTTTATATATTTTTTTTGTTTGTATAGATTTTATCTCCATTTTTACACTTCCCTCAAAAGCCACTAAAACAGCGCCACAAAAATATACATATTATTAATATTATAAAACTAACAAAAATTTTGTCAATGTAATTCAAATAAGATTTTTTTATTTGTTAATACCGCGATTAAGATATGTTGATTATATAACAAAAAAATGCTATACTTAGTAAAAATTATTTTATTAAAAGAAGGTGTTAAAAAATGTTTATGCGAGGAGCTCAAGCTGAAAAAAACTCTTTAATTTCTGCTGCCGAAAAAATGTGTGTAGCCGCCAGAACAGCGCCAAAAGCTAAAGGTGTTGATAAAATAGTAACTGGTATAGTAACCGGTGATGATAAAGATGCTTTATCTAAAGAGATGTTAAATCTTTTTGATAAAACAGGCGCACCGTTTTTTAAAAGGGACGCCGAAAATATATCAAATAGTGAGGCTGTTATTTTAATAGGTACTACTGGAGGCGCAAAAGCATTAAACTGTGGTTTTTGCGGTTACGAAAACTGCAAAGAAATGGCACTTGCTAACGGTCACTGTGCTTTTGATGATATTGATATGGGTATAGCCATAGGCTCGGCTGTTTCGTGCGCTGCTGATGAGCGAGTAGATAACCGTGTAATGCTTTCTGCAGGTTTGGCTGCACAAAATTTAAGCCTATTAGGCGACAAGGTATTAAAAATACTTGCTATTCCTATATCAGCCTCAGGAAAAAGTCCTTATTTTGACAGATAAAACTCAAAATATTTTATTGTTATACAAAAAATATTAAATTTAAAATTAGACTCAAGCATTTGCTTGAGTCTGATTTTAAATCACAAAAAAATCACATTTCTGTCATGTCCTCAATTTTATTAATCTCATGGGCTATTATATGCTGTCCTGTTATCACACAAAGTACGTCACTGTCATTTTTACCTATAAACTCGCCTTCTATAATACGTTTTTGAAGAGTTGTTATTCTAACTCTCATGCCTGCAGTAAACACTTTTCCTCTAAAATTAACTGTGCTTACAGGAAACAAATTTTTGCAGTGTTTTATTACAGCTAATCTTTCAAACTCACTGCCCAAACTTTGCTTTAACCTCTCACGTGCCATAGTTTTTCTCATTTTACTAAAACTTAGTATTATTTGGGTAATAACAAGCGCCATTAAAGCCGCGTATATAACATCTAAATACGAAAGACTATAAAAACCGTTTAACATAAATTTATACCTCCTATTGTTACTTTATATATAACATTAACTCAAAACTCGTAATTTTTCAAGGTTTTGATATTTAACCCCCGTAATTTCAATACCATTATCATATAAAAACCTTATATATTTAAGCATATCACTTGTTATAACCTCACCAGGACATATAATTGGTATTCCTGGCGGATAAGGTATTATAAACTCAGCCGATATTTTATTATTGCAATTCCAGTAATTTTCTTCATTTGGCGGCATAAAAAACGCCTCTCTAATATTGATTGCTGTTTTTGGGTATATATATTTTGGCAATATCAAACATTTATTATTTGTTTCAATATTTTTATCTATATCCACTAAAGCATCAAACAATAATTTTATCGCACTTATGTCATCGCTTATTGTGGTTATAGCTACCATATGCCCCATAGAGCTCATTTCCATTTCCATATTGTATTTATTACGCAATATTGATGTTACATCCATGCAATTTATGTTTTTTGACACAACAGTTATTTTAGATATATCAATATTTTTTATACCATACTTTCCAATAAAACTTTCATCAATAATACTAATATTGTTAAGTCCCAATATTCTTTCTCTTTCTTTTTTTATAATATCAGTAAAATTTTTATAAACAGTATTACCATTTTTATAAATATAATCTCGGCATTTATCGAGCATAGCCATAAAAATATAAGATGGGCTTGATGTTTCTATAACTGATAAAACCTCTCTTATTCTTTCGGCGTCAACAATATTACTTCCAATATGCAGCATAGCTGTTTGTGTTGGTGAAGGAAGTGTTTTATGGGCACTTTGTACAACTATATCCGCACCCATACTAAGTGCCGAATCTGGAAAACTATTACTAAAATTAAAATGCGCCCCATGCGCCTCATCTACTATAAGCACCATATTGTTTTTATGCGCAATATCAGCTATACTTGCTATGTCCGAAACAATTCCCTCGGCAGTTGGACTTGTTATAACAACAGCTTTAGCAGTTTTATTGTTTTTTATAGAATTTTCAATATTTTTTGGCGTTACACCGCCTATTATGTCTGTGCCATCAATAATTTCTGGCATAACATAACATGGTATAGCACCAGTTAGTATAACAGCGCCATAAACACTCCTATGGCAGTTTCTTGCCATTATTATTTTATCATTAGGGGCACATACAGCCATAACAGCCGCTTGCAGCGCGCCCGTAGAGCCATTAAGAGCAAAAAAAGTTTTTTTTGCGCCAAAAATACTGGCGCAGTCATTTTGTGCCTCTTTTATAATTCCTTTTGGGTTATGAATATTATCAAACCCCTCTATTTCTGTTATATCAAGCGAAAAAACGTCTTTTTCCTGTATACCCCGCCCCATTTTGTGCCCTGGCATACAAAATGGATACCTCCCATTTTTGGCGTAGTGTTTAAGTTTATCGTACAATTTAGCTGTCAAAATATAGCCTCTTTCTTAAAACAATTAATGTATTTTAAAATTGTTATATATATCTCTTTTGGATACTCCTCTATCTTTAGCCACTTGTTTAATAGCGTCTTTCTCACTCATTCCAGATAAAGTGTATTTTTTTATATGTTCCTCAACAGATATTTTCTCCCAAGCAGATATTTCTTCTTTTTTTATTTCGTTTATGTCAGCCCCAGCAAGCACTATAACAAACTCACCTTTAGGCTCATTATTTGAGTAATACTCAAAAAGTTCCTCAAGTGTTCCTTTTTTTACTTCCTCAAATTTTTTAGTTATTTCTCTTACACAAGCCGCTTGTCTATTTCCGGCATGGTTTAAAATATCTTTAAGCGTATTTTTAAGCCTATGCGGCGCCTCATAAAATATAACTGTCCTTGTTTCTTTCTCTATTAATTTAAGTGTAATCTCTCTTTCTTTTTTATCTAAAGACATAAATCCCTCAAATATAAAACGTCTTGTATCTATGCCCGAAAGCACAACAGCCGTACTAAAAGCTGTAGGACCAGGCGCTGAGGTAAAAGGTATATTTTCGTATTGACAAAGTCTTACAATATCCGCTCCTGGGTCTGATATTCCAGGCATTCCGGCATCTGTAACAAGAGCTATATTAATACCTGATTTAAGTTTTTCAATAATTTCTTTACCTTTAACAAATTTATTATGTTCATGATAGCTTGTAATAGGCTTTTGTATACCAAAATGGTTTAAGAGCTTTAATGTGTTTCTTGTGTCCTCGGCAGCTATCAGGTCGCATGTTTTTAAAACTTCCAAAGCTCTAAGAGTTATATCGTTTAAATTACCTATTGGCGTACCACAAATGTACAATGTACCGTACATTATTGCCTCCTCATAAATATAATTGGTATGTATGGGTATGTGGTTTTAATTTACTATTAAAACCACATACCCAATTTTTTCAGTTATAATAAATATCAATTATTTCGTCAGTATATGTACCGTCAGGTTTGTATATAATAAGCGCTGGCATAACATTTAGCATAGGCTTACCGCTTCTTACCGCCTCAACAAGCACCATGTTTGGCTCTTTGCCATTATAAGGCTGAACAAAGCGTATTTTTTTAGGCTCCAGTTTATGTTCTCTTAAAACACATATAATATCAGTAAGCCTGTGAGGTCTGTGAACCATAAAAAGTTTTCCGCCAAATTTAAGCAGTTTTTGAGCAGCGTTAGCTATATCCTCAAGAGAGCACAAAACTTCGTGTCTTGCTATTGTTTTTGGGTCAAAATTATTTTTAATACCGCCTTTTGAGTCAATATATGGTGGGTTTGTTGTTATAACATCAAAATATGAATGTTTAAAAATAGCGGCAGCGTTTTTAATATCCCCTTCCATAATTTCTATCCTATCATCAAGCCCATTAAGCATAACACTTCTTTTTGCCATATCAACACTTTCATGCTGTATTTCAAGAGCGAAAAATTTTTCGGCGTTTGTTTTAGCGCTCATAAGTATAGGTATAACTCCAGTTCCAGTGCCTAAATCAAGCACTTTGTCACCTTTTTTAGCATACGCAAAGTCGCTTAAAAGCACAGCATCAACGCCAAAACAAAACATTTTAGGGTCTTGTATAAGCATATACCCGTTTCGATGAAGGTCATCAACTCTTTCATGGCTTTTTATATCAACATTCATACAATCATTCCAAATCTATATTATCAATAATTTCTGTTTCATCTGTCTGAGGCTTGTTTTTTCTTACTTTTAATACCTCAATTTCATCAACGGAATAAAAATTTATTGTAGGCGGGTCATTTTCTTTCTTTTTTACAGCGGCTTTAACATTCTGCATAAGCACATTTACCGATAATATTTCACCTGTGCCATCGCTTGTTGATATTATATCTCCAACATTAGGAAGGTTTCTGTTCAGCTCTTCATATGCCTCCTCCTCATATTTAAGACAACACATAAGCCTTCCGCATATACCGCTTATTTTTGCTGGATTTAGAGACAAATTTTGTTCTTTAGCCATTTTTATAGACACAGGATGAAAATCTCCCAAAAAAGTCGCACAGCAAAGTGTTCTTCCACAAATTCCCATGCCATTAAGCATTTTAGCCTCATCGCGCACGCCTATTTGTCTCAGTTCTATTCTTGTTTTAAATATAGCCGCTAATTCTTTAACAAGCTCTCTAAAATCCACTCTTCCATCGGATGTAAAATAAAAAGTAAGTTTATTATGGTCAAATGTCATCTCAACATCAACAAGTTTCATATCAAGCTCATATTTAGATATTTCATTAACACATATATCAAAAGCCTCTTTTTCTTTTAATTTGTCCTGATCATGTTGCTGTGTGTCTTCCTCATCAGCCGGACGTATAACTTTTCTTAAAGGCTGAAAAACCTCGCTGTCATCAACAAATTTATTACCATTTACAACATGTCCGTACTCAACGCCTCTTGCTGTTTCAACAATGGCGTTTTGTCCGCTTACAAACTCATATCCTACAGGGTCAAAATAATATATTTTACCAGCTTTTTTAAATCTTATACCAATTACCTCTGTCATATTAGCTCTCCTTCATATTAATAAACAGCACTTCCATTGAAAGCTGAAAATTAGCGTTTGAGCGTTGTTCTTTTTTAGCGTTTTCTATAGAAGTTAGTCTTTTGGCTATTGTTTTTATATCAGTATTAAGCGCTTGTTCTTTTATATCGTTTATTTTATCTTTCTGTATTACTCTTTTTTCATCTCCAAAAAACCGATAAAAAAGTACGTCTCTATAAAACATATACATAATATCAAGAGTAGCGGATTTATATTTTTCTATATCCTTAACCATAAGCATAGCTTCGGCAACATTAAGGCTATCTATTTTAGTCATACAATTTATTGTATCTTCACGCATTTGATAAAATCCTTCATCATTTGATATACGCAGTGCCTCTCCTATACTTCCTTTACAGTACTCGGCATAAAACATTGCCTCACTTTCACTCATTCCATGTTTAAAAATCATGTATTCTTTAATTAAATTTGAAGGCAATGCTCTAAATTTTATAACAACACATCTTGATAATACTGTTGGTATAAAACTTTCAATATTTTCGGCTATAAGTATTATAATAACATACTCTGGAGGTTCTTCAAGCGTTTTTAGTATTGCATTTTGTGCCTGAACAGTCATGTTGTCGGCGTTATCGACAATAAATATTTTATGTTTGTAACTATATGGCTTTATTTTTACTTTTTCAATAATTTGTTCTCTTATATCGTCAACACCCAAACTTTTAGTTTTTACCGGTTTTACATAAAACACATCCGGGTTATTGCCGCTTTCTGTCTGCACACAAGAGCGGCATTTTCCGCAAGAATCTCCTTCTGACACATTTAAACAATTAACAGATTTGGCAAAACAGTTTGACATAATTTTTTTGCCTATTCCTTCAGCTCCGCAAAAAATATATGCGTGCGAAACTGTATCATTAATTATACTTTCTTTAAGACTTCTAACAATATTATAATGTCCTACTATACAACTAAAATCAGGCATTTTTACACCTCAGCAAATCAATTTGGCTTTTAACGCGCTCAAAAACCTCGTTCACAGTGCCCACAGCATTTATACTGCGCACTCTTGAGGGGTACTTATAACAAATATCCAAATATCCTTTATATACCCTTTTATGAAAATCCAAACTCTCGCTTTCTATTCTGTCTAATTCCTTTTGCTCTTTTTTTCTTAAAATACACTCTTCTGGTGTTATGTCAAAAAACAATGTCATATCCGGCATACAGTTATTAAAAACAAAACTATTTATTTCAATTATTTTTTCAATGCCCATTTTTCTGCCATAACCTTGATATGCTATGCTTGAGTCTATGTATCTGTCGCATATTACCGTTTTGCCGCTTTTAAGCGCCGGCATTATAACTTTATTTGCAAGCTCAGCACGGCTTGCGGCGTATAAAAGCGCCTCGCTTTCGGGGCACATATCGTTATTAATAATAATGTCCCTTATTTTCTCGCATAATTTTGTACCTCCAGGCTCTCTTACAAACACTAAATTATCGGATTTAAAATAATCTTTTATCAGCTCAAGCTGTGTACTTTTTCCAGAGCCGTCTGTTCCCTCTACTGATATAAATATACCTCTCATAATTATAATCCCCAATCAATTTAAAAGAAACTCAAAATCATCAAATGGATAAAACTTTAAAATAACCACTCCGGTTATGTTTTTTTTGCTTATTACGCCAAAATACCGGCTGTCGATACTGTTTTGTGGATTATCACCTAAAACAAAATACTCTCCCTCTTTAAGCACAATATTATATTCATCTCCAAAACACTCATATCCTTCTTTAATAACACCGTTTATATATAAATTTCCATTTTCAACAATAATACTGTCTCCTTCAGACGCGACAATTCTTTTTACAATTTTTATATTATCAGTTCCACTATTATATTTAATAACAACTATATCATCTGTATTATATATATTAAGAAAAGCAGCAGCACGGCTTATAAGCGCTCTGTCACCATTTTTTAAAGTATTAAGCATAGAGTCGCCTGTTATTTTTACTGGAAATATAACATAATAAAGTATAAGTACAATAACAGCCGCCTCAAAAAACTCTGACGATAATTTTACTATAATGTCCTTAAACAAAATTCGAGCATCTCCTATCATTAGCGTTATACTTTAGTATATATTTTTTAGATACATCTTTCAACATATTTTTAATGGGTAAAAATATACTATTTTAAAAATTAATAAACATATTTTAATGTAATTGGTAAATCATTTAATTTTGTAGTAATATTGACAATGCTAAACAAAAATTAATTTTTGTATACAGTATTTTTCATCATAAAAAATAAATTTTTGAAGTGTAATTGTTTTATAAAATCAAAACTATTGTACGTAAATATTTTTTTGACAAGCTGAATTTTAATATTATTTTCTAATTGTTATATCGTTTTGTGTAAACTATACAAACTTTGTGTTTATACTATTTTCCTCTTGACAAATTTATAACATAGATATAAAGTAGTGTTGTAGGTTATTATATTTGGCGGAAATAACTATGGGGGCGGTTTGCGCGAGTATATAAAAATCTAAAAGACACACTAATTAGTTTTGTGTGTTTATTTTTAAGACAAATATTTAGCGTACCAACTATTTTGAATAAGTAGAATATAACAAGTTAGTTTTTTATTGTTATTAAGTAAATTTTGTTTTGTAAGTTTATAAATAGTCTTTATTTAAAGGCGTTTCCCGTTATTATTAAAATTACAAAACAATTTTGAAATTACTTCATTAACCGACTAAGATATATAAATACGCTGTTAAAAGCTGTCGGTTACAAGTATTTTTGTCAAACAAAAATACAAATAGTCCCCTTAATAAAGTTATATAAAATGCTTTACAGTTTAATTTTTAAAACAGGAGGATTTGAAGATGGAAGGTTTTAAATTAACAAAAACACAGGAACTTCAGCGTGAGTTATTCCACACATTTGCGGAAAACGAAATAAGACCAATCGCAAGAGACATGGACGAGGCTGAAGAATACTCAATGGAACTTGTAAAGAAAATGCAGAAATGCCATTTCTTTGGCATACCTTACAGCAAAGAATATGGCGGTGCTGGTGCAGACGTACTTACTTACACCCTTGCCATGGAGGAATTGTCAAAAGTAGACGCTTCTACAGGTATAACACTTTCCGTTCATACTTCTCTTTGTTGCTCATGTATAAACGAGTTTGGTACTGAGGAACAAAAACAAACATATTTAAGACCGCTTATAGACGGAAGTAAAATTGGCTGTTTCGCTTTAACAGAGCCTAATGCCGGAACAGACGCATCTGGTGTTCAAAAAGAGGCTAAAAAAGAGGGAGACCATTATATACTTAATGGAACGAGTATATTTACAACAAACTCCGGTTTTGCTGATACATTTATAGTATTCGCTCTTACAGATAAATCAAAAGGACCTAAAGGAATGTCAGCTTTTATAGTTGATAGAACAATGCCTGGCGTTTCTGTTGGAACAAATATTCCTCGTATGGGTATTAGAGCCGCTTCTAACTGTGAGGTTGCTTATGAGGACGTTGTTGTTCCTGCTGACAGACTTCTTGGCCAGGAAGGCAAAGGCTACAAAATAGCTATGCAGGCACTTGCTGGCGGACGTATTGGTATAGGTGCTCAAAGTGTTGGTATAGCTCAAGGTGCTATTAACGAGGCTATGAAATATGTTAAAGAAAGAAAACAGTTTGGAAAACCTATATCTAAATTCCAAAACACACAGTTTAAATTAGCCGAGATGCAAACAAAAGTTGATGCCGCAAGACTTATGGTATGGAGAGCTGCACAGGCAAAAGATGCTCATGAAAATTATGCTCCTCTTGCCGCTATGTGTAAACTTTTCGCTTCGGATGTTGTAAATGAGGTAACACGCGGATGTGTACAGCTTTTTGGTGGATACGGTTACTCAAGAGAGTATCCTGTTGAAAGAATGATGAGAGACGCTAAGATTACAGAAATTTACGAGGGAACATCAGAAGCTATGAAGATGGTTATTTCCGGCTCAATGAAGATTTGATAAAACCGTAATAAATTTTTGGAAGGAGATAAAAATAATGAAAATCATTGTATGTATCAAACAAGTTCCAGATACTGTAGATGTTAAAATAGACCCAAAAACAGGCAACCTTATTAGAGAAGGTCTTCCTGTTATTATCAACCCTGACGACAAGGCTGGTATTGAAGCAGCTTTAGCTATTAAAGAACAAACAGGCGCTACTATACAAGTAGTATCAATGGGACCTCCTCAGGCTGATGTAGCTTTAAGAGAGGCTTTGGCTATGGGCTGTGATGAGGCTGTACTTATTTCCGCAAGAGAGTTTGGCGGTTCTGACACATATGCTACAAGCGGAATTATAGCTGCCGCTATAAGAAAATTAGGTATGCCAGAAATACTTATAACAGGTCGTCAGGCTATTGACGGTGATACAGCCCAGGTTGGACCTCAAATAGGCGAAAAACTTCATATTCCACAAGTTTCTTATGTTGAGGAAATTCAAGAAGTTACAGCAGACCACCTTATTGTAAAAAGACAATTTGAAGATGGCTATCATATAATTAAAATCAAAACTCCTTGCCTTCTTACAGCTATAGGAGAGCTTGCTAAACCACGTTATATGACTGTAAGCGGTATAGTTGAGGCTTATAACAAAGAAATTAAAGTTCTTGGTTTTGAAGAGCTTAAAGATGACCTTGAGCTTGATATGATAGGCACAAAAGGCTCGCCTACAAACGTTTATCAGTCATTCCCTAAACAGCTTAAAGCCCCTGGCACAGTGCTTAAAGATATGTCTGATGATGAGCTTGTAGCCGCTATTATGGCTAAACTTGAAGAAAAACACGTAATCTAATCTTTTTTTGGAAGGAGAACCTAACAATGAGTAAAGGAATTTTTATAGTTGTTGAGCAAAGAGACGGAAAAGTTCAAAATGTTGGTCTTGAGCTTATTGGAGAGGCTACAAGATTAAAAGCTGACTTAGGCGATGATGTTTACGCTGTTTTATTAGGCTGCGGCATTGAGGGCGAAGTTAATAAATTATATCATTTTGGCGCTGACAAGGTTATACTTGTTGACAGTGATTATCTTAAAAACTATGTTACAGAGCCTTATACAAAGGCTGTTACAGAGGTTGTTAATAAATTCGACCCAGAAATAATGCTCTTTGGTGCATCATCTATAGGTCGTGACCTTGCTCCTCGTGTAGCCAGCCGTGTAAAAACAGGTCTTGTAGCAGATACAACAGGTTTAAGAATGGCTAAAACAGAACAAGAGTTACAGCAAGAGGCTGCTCATGGCTGCAAAGACCCAGAAAGAGCACTTCTTATGACTCGTCCGGCTTTTGGCGGTAACCTCTTAGCTACACTTATGTGCCCAAGAACAAAACCTCAAATGGCTACAGTTCGTCCAGGTGTTATGAAAAAAATAGATAAAGACGAAACAAGAACAGGCGAGCTTATTAAACTTGATGTTCAGTTTACACCAGAAGATATGAATGTTGAAATAATTGAGGCTGTTAAAGCCAATAAAAAAATGGTTGACATTACAGAGGCTAAAGTTCTTGTATCTGGCGGACGTGGCGCTGGTAGAGACGCTTACGAAATGCTTAGGGCTTGCGCTGATGAGCTTGGCGGAGAAGTTTCAGCATCAAGAGCATGTGTTGACGACCAAGCATGTGAGTGGGCTAAAACCGAAATGCAGGTTGGTCAAACAGGTAAAACAGTTAGACCAGACCTCTATCTTGCTTGCGGTATATCAGGCGCTATACAGCACGTTGCTGGTATGGAAAACTCAGATTTAGTTATAGCTATCAACAAAAACGATACAGCTCCTATATTCAGCGTATCAGACCTTGGTATTGTTGGAGACGTTAAAAAAATCCTCCCTAAACTTACAACAGCTCTTAAAAAATACAACGCTGACAAACTTGTTTAATATTAATAAAAAAATAATCATACGTATGAATTACGGCGGGCATTTATGCCCGCTTTTTTATTGCTGATTTGCGGGCTCTGCCCATACCCGCAAACTTTTTTTAAAATTTATCAGTGATTTTGCTATCGCGAAATTTGGCTTTGCCGTCAGCACTTCTTCACTGCACTTGTTTGACAAAAAACTTTAATTGTATAAACATTCAGTAAGTTTAACAATAATAACTTCGTATGCTAATTTAATGTTAAAGTTCTTTCGCTTCCTTTCTTTCAATAAAAAAATATATATTTTTATTGTATAAACATTCAGTAAGTTTAACAATAATAATTTCGTATGCTAATTTAATGTTAAAGTTCTTTCGCTTCCTTTCTTTCAAGAAAGGAAGAAAGAAAAACCTCAAGCATATGCTTGAGGTAACCTAAAATTCTCTATATTTCTTTTAAAAATGGCACTGTTGATGTCATTCTACAGCTTAAAAATATTACACCTTTCTCATAATCAATATACGTTTTCTGTCAAAAAGTTCTTCCTCATTCTCAATACCATTTAAACTCATAATATCTTCTTTTACGGCATTGTAATTTTTAGCTATATCCCATAAAGTATCGTTACTTTGTACAGTATATATAACTGCCGCCGGTATGTCACCACTTTCAGCGCTTTCATCTTTTTCGGCGGAAGAAACTACTTCTTGCTCAACAAGCCTTGTTACATTAACGTCTATAACTATGCCCATATTAACTTCTATCTCACTGCTGTTCATTATATTAAAAGATATTCCATCTATGTATACATCGGCTAAAACAACATCATCCTCAGCCACATTGTTAATTTCAATCTCATGGTGGAAAGGCAAATACGCTTTTACAGAATAAATAGGTTTACTGTCGTCTTCTGCTATATATAAAACAGTTACTTCCGCTACACCCTCAGCAGCTACATATCCATTTTGGGCATAAACACTGTCAAGCGTCACATTTCCGTCAGAACCAATTACTTGAAGTATATTTGTGCCATTATTTTGGCTTGCTACACCTTTTAAATTAAATCTCGCTTTATTTTTTCCAATGGCTATAGGCATTGTTATTTTATTCATATCAATGCTACAAGGGTATTTTATAGAATAAGCGTCTTTTACAAAAGTAATTTTCTCATCTTCAAACATATCTGTTATTTCACTAAATACAGCGTCTATGTCAATTATCCTGTTTTCATTTGAACTGTCTTGAAAAACACCTGTTTTAAAACTTATAACATCAACTAAACTATTGGCATACATATCTTCCATTACGTCATCATTATCAATAGTCTGTTCAAAAGGCACCTCAAACCTTACTAAATCCGCTCTTCCACTTTCTTCTGTAAGATACACAATATCTACATTTAAAACACCCGAAATTCTGTAGCCGCCTCTAAGAGCCTTTGTGTCTAAATCACTTATATTATAAAATTCTGTGAGTATTTCAACAGCCTCTGGTTTAGACGCTGGTATAGAAAATGTCTCATGTATATCAAAATCATTTTTAGTCTGTATTACATGATTTCTCACAACATCGCTTTTTGTAAGCAGTTCCATACCTTCATCAACACTCTCTGGAAGAAGTGATGTACACTCTGACAAATTAAATTTATAAACAACAAGTGTTATAACCGCCTTTAATGATATTTTTCTCTCATTTATTTTTCTAAACTCATAATGGTCAACACAAATATATGTTCTTACACAGTCATCTTTTAAAAGACCATCTATATTCATTATATCTTCAAAATTAATTGTGCTTGACACTGACGACACTGGTTCATTTTCGTCCTTTGATATGTAAACGGCTGATGCCATTAAAACACCTTTAAAATTTATTCTTCCATCTGACACATTAAAAAAAGTAATCGCTGGTTTAGCGCTTTCATATATTATCTCTTTTATGTCTGGCTGAGCGTCAGAAATTATAACTTCCCCCTCAACATTTATCTGCATAGATGCTCTGTCCTTTATAAACTCGGTTTTAAGCAATTTTTTATCCATTTCGCACGTCCCTCCTATACCTCTTATATCAAATTATATTTTTTATATCGCGCGAAATGCCATTAAAAAAATTCACTTTTTCGACAATGATACAATTATGGCTCATATCAGTTAAAGCTAAAATCTTAAATAACATTCTATCGCTTCACTGCTTAAAACTAAAATATCAGCAAGTTCGTAATTTTACGTACATATTGAGTTTACTATTTTGTTTATTTTACTCTTTTATTAAATTAAAAAACATTTCTTACCATAAAAATAAAGACTGTAAAATGTACAGCCTCTATTTATCAAAAAATGAAAAATTTAAAAATTATACTATTGCTTTTATATAGCCTTTTTTGAATCAATATATCATTTAAAAATATGAAAACGCAAAATAAACTACCCAAAATACATAAACTATAGCCAAACTTCCAAAAACACAAAATATATTTAAAATACGCAAATCACCTTTTGGAACTTCTTTTTTCTCAAAAATTATATCCGCTCTTTCTCCTAATATAAGTATGTGCGCTACT
>CATJUP010000157.1 GCA_949743655.1 uncultured Eubacteriales bacterium | reverse complement strand
TTAGATTAATAATCATGTTCTTAAACATATTCTCGCTTTCAAATTTATTATAAAGTTTATTGTTTGTTCTCATTAAATTATAAGATATACCAGCGGCGTCACAATTAAGCTCTTTAAGTTTATTTAAAGCGTTATTTATCTTTTTATATATTTGTTCCTCCAAAACTTTAGAGTATTCACTTTTATAATTACTAATATTCTCGGCTTTTATTTTTACATTAATAACAGCATTTAAATGTTTATTATCAAAAAACTCAATTTTAACATCATTACTTTTTATATTAAAACTTTCCTGTCCATTCTCTGTTAAAATTGTCTCGCTTTTCCCTTTTCCTTCACCCAAAATATATATAAGTCCTTGAGTCTCGTCATTGTTAAGCTCACCAACAAAATTATAATTTTGGCACAGAATACCTTTTTGTATATCTATTTTTTCATCACTTACAGATATTTTTGGTATAAAAATACCATTTTGAGTGTCACACATTTTAATAGCGTCAGCTAAAGTGAGTTTTTTAGACATATAAGTATTGTTCTTGTTATTTTTATAAAAATCCCATATATAAAGCCCGTCTCCGCTTTTTGTTATATTCTCAACAATATCGGCGGCTTTTTGGGACGTGCATAAAATAACCGTATCCATACTTACGTCATT
The DNA here is from genome assembly GCA_949743655.1 of uncultured Eubacteriales bacterium. Lineage (GTDB taxonomy): Bacteria > Bacillota > Clostridia > Lachnospirales > Anaerotignaceae > Neoanaerotignum_A. The sequence continues at coordinate 8,862 of CATJUP010000157.1, read as the reverse complement.
ATTAAAAGACGCTGACGAAAGTATATCTTTTAAGTTATTGCTTTCTTTTAAAACACTTTGGCTTATAACAATAGATTTTAAATGACCAAAATACATTTTTCTTTTACCTGACGAAAGCAGTTTATCAGTTATATCAACTGATTTTGAGTTTACAGTTTTTAAATCTGCTGTATATATACTCTCCCCCTCAGGAGTTATAAAACCAAGCGTTATATCATAACCGCCTTTATTATCGCTGTCAAAACCCATTACAGAAACAAAGTTTATTTCGTCTATCTCATCACTTTCACAGCCAGATAAAAAACAGCACAAAACAGCAATAAAAATAATAAACAATTTTCTCATTTTTTCCTCCTTATAATATACACAGCCGGAGATAAAATAACAATAAAACACATAATTATATTAAAAACATACACTGCATAGAGCCAGTCAAAATTTATTTTAGAAATAACCAAACAAATAAGCAATATACCCAAACATGCCATAAACACAAACTTTATGTTATTTTTACGTTTAAATATACTGCTTATAATAACTGAAGCTATATAAACACTCATTCCTGTAAGTATAAATGATGAAAATACATAAAAACCGCTCATAAGCACTTCTTGCCTTTCTACAAGAGAGCCTGGAAATTCTGCATAATTCATCATTTGTATAACAGCCCAAATTTTTCTTTTGGACTCATCAACACCAAAACAGCTTACAGCCAAAGCCGTTCCAAAAGATACAAAAGCCGTTATTATAATAAATGACGTAAATACAGATAACGCCGCTTTATTTGTATTATTTGTTTTTGACGCCAGTATAAAAATATACTCAGCCACGCTTAAATAACAAAAAACATTAAAAGCTCCTTTAATTATATTTTGCTTTTCATAAACAGTTGGTATAAGTATTTTCCAATCCATTGATGATATTGACATAATAAATATAAAAGCTATAAAAATAAGCATAAGTACAGATGCTATTTCCGAAACACGCCCCAAACACTCCATGCCCCTTGAGGCTATATATGCTGACACAACAACTATAACAATAGCTGATATTACATCGTTAATATTTTTTTCCATTGTGCTTTTTATCATATCAGCCGCCATTGAAAGCTGAAAACTGCAAAAAAACAAAACATGAGCAAGCATAATTAAAAATATAACTACTCCAAACACATTACCTAAACACTCATAAACCATATCATCATAACTTTTAACAAAAAATTTATCTGTAAATCTTAACAAAATATAAAAAAGCAATGCCGAAAACGCGCCGCCTATTGCTATGCTTATATAAGCGGCGGCGCCAGATATATTTATAATATAAATAGGCAATGTTATTGCGGCATTTCCTAAAATAGCTGCTATAATTATTGCTCGTAGCTGATTATTTGATATTTTATCATTACATGAAAAATTCATTTAGTTTCTTCCTTTCCTTTTCGTGTCATTCTAAACTTTTGAGACATTTTTGAAAAAACTGGTCTTTTCTCCATTTTTTTTAATGGAACGCGAATTAATGTGTCTTTAAAATCTGTATATCCATTTACACTTCCACCACAAAAAGGATAAAGATATGGCACGCCATAGCTCTCTAATGATGCTAAATGAGCAAGTATAATAAATACTGAAGTATAAAAACCAAATAACCCCATAAATGTTGATATAAATATAATAAAATATTTTGCAAGCCTTAAAGAAGATACAAACGCAGGGTTAGGCACAGCAAACGAACATATACCTGATAACGCCGCTATTATTACAACAACAGGTCCTACTATTCCAGCGTCAACTGCCGCCGAACCTATAACTATACCTCCAACTATTCCAAAAGCCGAGCTCATAGGTGAAGGAAGTCTTACCCCCGCCTCTCTTAAAAGCTCAAAAGCCGTTTCCATAATAAGTACCTCGGCTATTGTTGGAAAAGGCACATTTGTTCTTCCAGACGATATTTTAAGAGCTAATTCTGTTGGTATTAAATCCGGTCTATAAACAGTAAGCGCTATATAAAGTCCTGGCAAAGCTACAGACAAAGCCGCGGCAAAAAATCTCAATATACGCAAACAACTCATTATTTCCCAACGCTCATAATAATCCTCAGATGACTGAAAAAATATATTAAGAGTAGAAGGAAGTATTATTACAAAAGGTGAGTTATCAACCACAACAACAACTCTTCCTTCATATATAGCTGATGCGGCTTTATCAGGTCTTTCGGTAAGCTGAAGTTGAGGAAAAGGAGACTTATATCTTTTTTCAAGAAATTGTTCCATATACCCACTGTCAAGTATACAATCAACATCTATTGAGTTTATTTGTTTTATAACATTTTTAACAATCTCATCTTTTGCTATGCCTTTAATATACATAACAGCTATATCTGTTTTGCTTCTTCTTCCGCACTTAATTCTTTTTACTTTTAAAGCTATATCTCTTATACGCCTTCTTATAAGTACAGTATTTATACTTCCCTGTTCCGTAAAAGCGTCTTTTGGACCTTGTACTACAATTTCTGTCTGTGTTTCTGGTATTCCACGTGACGGCCAGCCTTTAGTTGATACAACTATAGCCTTGTTATCATTATCAGTTAAAACAACAGTATCTCCCAAAAGTACGGCGTCAAATATTTGCTCAAAACTTTCTACAAGTTCTGTCTCGCCCACAGATATAAGGTGTTTTTCAATTTCCTCAATATTTTGTTTTGTTGTGCCTCTAACCATAATATTAGTAAGTATAGCGTTTTCTATAGAGGCAGAGTCAACAATATTATCGGTATATACCATAAAACATTTTGTGGTACCATTGTTAAATTCTTTAAATACAATATCATCAGCACCATAAAAAGTGTTTTTAATATGTTCTTTATTTTTTGATAATTCTTTATAAATTTCCACAATCATCACCTATTATGTATTATCCTCAAGTGCATAAATATTATTCATAATTGTAAAAATTTATAAAAATACACCTTATTATAAAAATAGAGCTTATAGTTTATAAAATTAACTAAAAGGTCTATAACAAAATTAAATATTATAAAAAGCGAAATATATTAAAAATGATATTTTAATTTTTTTATATCTTACCCATTTTTATACATCAATACTACCGTTTCCACATGTCTTGTTTTTGGAAACATATTAACACAACAAATACGTTTTACATTATATCCGTTCTCAATTAAAACAGAAACATCACGAACCATACTTGTAGGCTTACAAGATATGTAAATAATTTTCTCGGCATTAACTCTATTACATATTTTGCTTATTGCCTTTGGATTTATTCCCTCACGAGGCGGGTCAACAATTATTATATCTGGCTCATCAACAATTTCGTCTATTTTTTTCAAAACATCACCCGCTATAAAACTACAATTTTTAATATTGTTAATTTTAGCGTTTTCATTAGCCGCGTCAACAGCCTCCTCAACAATCTCAATACCTATAACTTTTTTACTATCTTTAGCCATAATTTGCCCTATTGTGCCTGTACCACAGTAAAGGTCAAATATAACTTTGTCGCGTACATCTCCAGCATAGTCTTTAACAACCGAATACAGCACTTCTGCCCCTTTTGTGTTTGTTTGAAAAAACGAGAAAGCTGTTATTTTAAACTCAAGGTCAAACAATTTATCAGTAAAATAATCTTTTCCATACAATATTACTGTATTGTCACTTTTAACAACATCAGCCACAGAGTCGTTTTGAGTATGAAGTATTGAACATATTTTTCCTTCCAAATTAATTGATGTAAGCATTTTTACAAAATCTTTCAAACTAAACTCAATTTCATTAGCTGTTACAATGTTAATAAGTATTTCACCAGTATAAGCGCCTTTTCTTACAACAAGATGCCTTAAACAACCATCATGTCTGGCTTTATGATAAAACGATACATTTCTTTCAGAAAAAATTTCAACAGAATTTTTTATTATGTTTATATAATAGCTGTAAGCTATATTACAATCTGTTATATTAACTACCTCATAATAACTTTTCTTTTTTCTCATTCCAAGAGCAAGAACTCCGCCTTTTTCGGTATCACCAAACGAAAACTCACATTTATTTCTGTATCCCTCAATATCTGGAGAAGATTTTATTCCGTCAAAAACAAAATTTTTAATACCTGCGTTTTCAATAAGTTTAATAACTTGTTTAGTTTTTATTTCATGCTCTTTTTCTATTGTAATATTTTGATAAGAACAGCCTCCGCATATATCAAAATGCGGACATTTACTTTCAATTTCATAATCGGCTTTATTTATAACATCTAAAAGCCTGCATTCAATAACTCCGTTTTTCTTTTTAGCTACTTTTGCCAAAACAGTTTCTTCAGGCAAAGACTCCTTAACCACAGCTTTATAATCTTCATAAATTCCTATACCTTTATTAGGAAAATCAAGTTCATTTATATGTATTTGTATAACATCATTTTTTTTAGGCATAAAAAAATTCCTTTCTAAAATTTATAATATACATTATATTCTATAAACATCCTCATGTCCAACAAAATATATTCCGCCATGAAACAAGCATTTATATTTTTCCACAAAAAAACTAATTCCGTCACAAAAAGAGTAGATTAAAAATATAATACAATCAAAAATATTTGGAGGATACTATTATGACGCCTGTAGCACACTTAAAAAACATAAGTTTATCATACCATAGCGAGCATGGTGAAACACAGGCAATAAAAGATATATCTTTTGATATATATGACGGTGAGTTTTTAAGTATAGTTGGTCCGTCTGGCTGTGGAAAAAGCACACTATTATCAATAATATCTGGCTTGTCAAAACCATCGTCAGGAACAGTTGAAATATTAAAAAATCTAAAAAGCGCGTATATGCTTCAAAAAGACCACCTTTTTGAATGGCGTACAGTTTTTTCAAACGCTTGTCTTGGTCTCGAACTTCAAAACAAATTAAACAGCCAAACAAAAAAAAAGGTACATGAACTTTTAGAAAAATATGGTCTTGGCGAGTTTAGCGATAAACGTCCATCTGAGTTAAGTGGCGGAATGAGACAGAGAGCTGCCCTTATACGCACACTTGCCTCACAGGCTAACATACTTTTACTTGACGAGCCTTTTTCTGCTCTCGACTACCAAACAAGACTTACAGTATCAGATGAAATAAGCCAAATAATAAGACGTGAAAAAAAGACAGCAGTACTTGTAACACATGATATTTCGGAGGCAATATCAGTTTCTGACCGTGTGTTGGTTTTTTCAAAACGTCCTGCTATACTTAAAGCCGAATTTAAAATTGATTTTTTCTCAAATGGTAAAAATGGTTTAAGTGCTCGTGAAGAACCAGAATTTAAGAATTATTTTAACAAAATATGGAAGGAGCTTGACAAATGACATCTCTCCCTTCTAATGAGCAATTATTGTATATCAAAAATATAAATCGCTTTAAACGTAAAGTTAAAATCACAAGACTGCTAATATTTTTATTGTTTTTTATTTTATGGGAAATATTGGCGTATACAAACATAATAGACCCTTTTATATTCAGCCGTCCAAGCAGTATGATAAGCGCTATGCTCAAAATGCTTAAAGACGGAACTCTTTTAAGGCATATATGGGTTACAATGTTTGAGACTATAATAGGTTTTGTTTTAGGTACAGTTATTGGTACACTAATAGCCGTAATACTTTGGTGGAACAGTTTTTTAAATAAAGTGTTTGACCCTTATCTTGTTGTATTAAACAGTCTTCCAAAAACGGCTTTAGCGCCCATAATAATTGTATGGTTAGGAAACAATATAAAAGCTATTATAGCCGTAGCTCTTCTTACGTCTGTAATTGTTACAATAATAAATGTTTTAGGCGGTTTTAACAACTCTGACGCTGATGATATAAGGCTTGTGCGCTCTTTTGGCGGAAACAAAAAAGATGTTCTTTTAAAAGTTGTTTTTCCAACAGCCGTACCAGATATAATTAACGCCCTCAAAATAAATGTTGGTCTTTCTTTTGTAGGCGTTATTGTAGGCGAGTTTCTCACAGCTAAAGAAGGTCTTGGATATTTAATAGTGTATGGAAGTCAGATATTTAATTGTGGCTACAAACAGATAAAATTACGTTTTGAATTGTTTATTTGCTCTATTTCTATTTTAGACTGTGGAAAAATATCATAGTTAATTAAAATATAATCGCTATAAATAATTACATCTTTAATATGCCTTTGTATAAAGTTTAAAGCTAAGTCTTCATTAACTATATATTCAATTTCTTTTTTTATTAATTTAATACGTTCCTCTTTTTTATCCATTTTAGATATTTTTAAGCTCTCTTCTGCTATTTCTGTTTTTATTTTGTTTGACTGCTTTAGCAAAGTATTGTCTTTAACTCTGTATATTTCCTCATCAACAATTTTTTAATTCCAAAATCCTATGTTCACTTTTGTCTGAAATTACTTCATCCACAATTTTTATTGCCTGTTGAAACACATTATATTTATTTTTGTAGAATTTATATGAAATTTTTAAAAGTACGCTGTTAAGTTCAGACTCTTTAATATGAATGTTGTCACATCCACCAGAAACTGATACTATTTTGTTTTTAGGTTTTGAGTATATATTGCTTGGCGTTTTTCGTCCATTTCTTACATATTCGCTGCAAGACCACACAATTACAATGTCCCCGCCAGAACGGCGATACCTTCTTCTCCAATATTTACAGCCGCAATAGCCACATATTATTTTACTTGACAATACTGTGTTTCCCTTTTTTAATCCTTTTACAGTGTCGCCATGTTTGTCGCTATGGTTTTTTTTAGTTCTCTCATCCATAACGCAATTAGCCATTTTCCAAATATCCGGTGAAACTATTGGAGGAACGGCATTTTCTTTAAAAACCCATTCAGAAATATCATTATGTATATTCTTTTTTCTGTTAAAGTCATAATGAATTTTATTCATTACTGCAATTCCTTTAAACAATGGGTTGCGTATAATTTTTCTTATAGTCCCCTCGCTAAAAGGTTTTCCCGAACGAGAAAACATTCCCATATTTGCAAGCATTTTAGCAATACTTCTTGTTCCATATCCTTGAGAGCATAACTCGTACATCATTCTCACAACTACAGCCTCATTTTTGTTAATTACAATATTTTTACCTTCCTTATTATACCCCCAAGTATTTGAAGTAAGTAAAACAGTTCCCTTATTTTTTTGCCTATGAGAATGTGCATTGTTAATTTTTTTAGACAGTTCTCTACTGTAATCTTCGGCAAGTATTGCCTTAATACCTGTAATAAGTGCATCGTCTGGAGTATAAAATTTATTTTCTATATAAAAAAATAGTTTTTTGTTATTTTTAACAATTCTGTCTACAAATAAATACCAATCTTTTGTAGAACGCATAAGTCTATCCTGTGATTTAATTACTATAACATCAAACTTATCCGTCTCAATATCATTAAACAATCTGTTATACTCATTTCTTTTTTTGATTGTTGTTCCTGTTTTTCCCTCATCTATATATTCGTCAACAATGTGCCAATTATTATTTAATACAGCCAGTTTTGCCTCTTCTATTTGGCTTGAGAGAGCATTTATCTGTATTTCCTCATTTGTACTCACTCTACAATAAATAACCGCTTTAGTCATTAATCCTCCTTTAATCGAAATCATATATTTTGATTATAATTAATAAAAGGGAATTGTTTAGCAACTCCCTTTAGACAATATCTCAAGTATATTTGAATATTCTTCTTTTGTAATACTTCCATTGATATATAGTTTATTAAATATAAATCTTAGTTCAGCGCTATTATCAACATATGTATCCAAATTTTTGCCCATATGCCGTCCTCTTTTTTATATTAATTATTATAGGGATATGTATTTAATAGCTAATTTAGAACTATTAGAATATAATCATTTTTTATACTACTATCAATATTTATAGTCTCTATGCCATTTTAAGTTTTTAAACACAAAAAAACCGCACGTCTGTGCGGTCTTTTGTATATTGTACATACTTTGGGTTATGTATAATATATATAATATTGGGAGGTTATTAAAAATTTAGTCTATTACTGCTATACCGTCGATTTCAAGATTAGCTCCTCCTGCTAAGTCAGTAATCTGCATAGCTATTCTTGCTGGAGGGTCAACTGGAAAATATGTTTTATAAACTTCGTTAAAATCGCTCATCATTTTTATGTCTTTTACAAAAACATTAATTTTAACTATATCTTCCATTTTTCCACCAGCGGCTTCAACAGTAGCTTTTATATTTTCAAGAGCATATTTTGTTTCTATTTTTATATCTCCATCTCCAACAATTTGGTCTGTTTTTGGGTCGTCACCGCATGCGCCTGCTATGTATAAAACATTTCCCACTTTAACTGCCTGAGAATAAGGCGCTGTAGGTTTTGTGGCATTTGGTGTAAAAATTATTTCTTTTTTCACAATATCATCTCCATATAAAATACATTAAAAATTATCATTAGCTACTTTTTTAATAATATCTGTTCCTATTCCATTACCAGTAACTACTATAACAACATTACTTCCCTCTTTTATAACGCCCTTTCTCATTGCGTAAGCTATACCTACACAGCTTGCTCCTTCTGCTATTAATTTGTGGTTTTCCATAATATAAGCTATACCTTTTGATATTTCTTCTTCACTCACTTGTTTTTTTTCGTCCACATAGTCTTTTACAATATCAAATGTATATTTATTGTCAAGCCCTATTCCGCCAAGAAGACTATCAGCAAGTGTAGGTTCTTCAGGTATTTCCACAGGATGCCCAGCTTTAAGGCTTTCTATCATTGCGGCGCCTTTTTCCATACATACGCCTATTATATTTATGTTGTCAACAGTAAGTTTAAGTCCCAATGTAACTC
>CATJUP010000156.1 GCA_949743655.1 uncultured Eubacteriales bacterium | reverse complement strand
TATCCACAATATATGTTTTTGGCAAAACTCCTTCTCCAGCGCGGTTTGTAAGCCTTAAAATATTATAGTCTTTATTTTCGGCTTTAAAATAACTTTCCATAGAAGGAGTGGCAGAGCCAAGTAAAAGTTTAGCTTTGCAAATACGGCATCTTTCCTCGGCAACTTCTATAGCATTATATTTAGGTGTACTTTCGGAACAATAAGAGCTCTCATGTTCTTCATCTATAATAATAACACCAATTTTTTCAAAAGGCATAAATACGGCACTTCGCGGACCTATAACTATCGATATTTCACCGCTTTTAGCCATTTTCCAGATTTCGTGCCTTTCTCCAGCACTCATTTTGCTGTGAGTAACTCCTACTTGAGTTCCAAAACGGCTTTTAAACCTTCCTACCATAAGAGGCGTAAGTGATATTTCAGGCACAAGAACAATAGCCTGTTTATTTTGCGATATTATCTCGTCTATTACTTTTATATAAACTTCAGTTTTTCCGCTGCCTGTTATTCCAAAAAGTAAAAAAGGCCGATGCTCCTCGGCATTTAAAATATTATAAACAGCGTTTTCCTGCTCTTTATTGAGGCATGGGGCTATATAATTTGTGTCAATCAATATATTTTTAAAATCATATTGAGTTTTAACATTGTCAATTTTTATAATTTTATTTTTCAAAAGAGTTTCTAAAGGTGATACACTTATTTTAAGCTCTTTTGTAATTTTGCTAACAAAAGAAGGACCATTTTTTATAATATATTCTATAACTGCCGCCTGTGCTTTTCTTTTGCTTTTAAGTTTTTCATACTCTTTTTCAGCAGTTTTTAAATCAACATTTAAAAAAGCTGTTTTATTGTGATTTCTTAAATTAGCGTCAGGCGGCGTAATAACTTTTAAGCATTGTGACAAAGACGTAAAATAACGTTTTTTCATCCATTTAGCCAATTCAAGCATTTTAAAATCAAACACTGGCTCGTTACTTACAACTGTTGTCACAAATTTTATTTTACTTTCTTCTACATTTGTGGTGTTTTTAATGTCAATACAGTATCCCATAACGATATTGTTTTTATAGCCAAAAGGCACTTTTACCCTTATACCTGTATAAACCAAGTTTATAAGCTCAAAAGGTATTTCATAATCAAAAATTTTGTCAATATCCGGACTTGGGTTATCAAGTATCACCTCAGCGTAAAGCGCCAAAAAAACACCTCCATAAAATAAAGTATTTTAAATCTCGTCATCATCATAAGTAAGTTCAACAACTTCTTCGCTCAAACCGTTTTCTTTTTCTTCGTCCAATTTTTCACTGCAAACAATATCCCCGTCTTCAATTATTTTAAGTTTTCCCTCATAAAGCTCATTTACAGCTATAGATACAGACTTATTATCCTTTGTAACATTTACCAAAGGTTCAGAATGGTCAACAATTTGTCTTGCTCTTTTAGCCGCCGCTATAACAATAGAGTATCTGCTTGCTGTAACGGAGTTATCATCTCCTTCTTTATTTATTACTCCCAAAAGGTCTGTGTAAGATGGTCTTAACATATTTAAAATCTCTCCTTATTTAAAATCATTTATTTTATGTATGTATCTTTTAGCACACATTTTAGAAACTTTAACAATACTTTCTATATCTTTTACAGCATTATCTATACTATCGTTTATAACAACATAGTCATACTTTGGTATAAGCTCTACTTCTTCACAGGCTCTTTTAAGCCTTTTATTAATTGTGTTTTCATCTTCAGTACCACGACCTAAAAGCCTTTTTTTAAGCTCCATTTTGTCAGGCGGTATAACAAAAACTGTAACAGCGTCAGTAAATATATCTTTTACTTTAGCTGCTCCCTGAACGTCTATTTCAAGCACAAGGTTAAACCCCTCATTAATTTTTTTTGATACATACTCTTTTGGGGTTCCGTAAAAATTGCCGCAAAATTCTGCCCATTCCAAAAGCTCATCATTGTTAATCATATTTTTAAAATCGTTTTTGGATTTAAAAAAATAATGAACCCCCTCTTTTTCATATTCTCTTGGCTCTCTTGTTGTAGCGGATATTGAAAGAGCATAATTTTTGTTATTTTTAAGTTTTTCAACAATAGTACCTTTGCCAGAGCCTGAGGGTCCTGAAATAATAATAAGTACACCTTTATTAGTCATTTTTTACTCCTCATTGTTTTCTAATCTTGTTTTTATAGTTTCAGCACCCAAAAGACTTAAAACAACATGTCCGCTGTCCATAATTATAACGCTTCTTGTTTTTCTTCCATAAGTAGCGTCTATAAGAAGATTATTTTGTTTAGCATCAAGTATTACTCTTTTTATTGGTGCCGAATCTGGATTTATAACAACAAGTATTCTGTTTGAGTTTACAAGGCTTTTAAAACCTATTTCAACAAATTTACTTTTCAATTCAAAACTCCTATTCAATGTTTTGTATCTGTTCGCGTATTTTTTCGATTTCGCTTTTAAGTTCAATAGCGGCTTGAGTAACATCAATATCTCCCGCCTTTGAGGCAGATGTGTTAGCCTCTCTGTTAAGCTCCTGAACAAGAAAATCAAGTTTTCTTCCCACACTTCCGCCTTTTTCAAGTATATCCTCAAGCTGAGATATATGACTGTAAAGCCTTGTTATTTCCTCATCTATACAGCATTTATCGGCAAAGAGCAATACTTCTTGACTTAGTCTTTGTTCATCAATAGGTACTTCTTCCAAAAGAGAATCTATTCTCTCCATTAATTTTTTTCTGTATTCTTCTGGAACACTATTGGCTTTTTTAGACATATCATCAGTAATATTTTTTAAAACAGCACACTTTTTAAGTATATCTATTTTTAGAGCCTCTCCCTCTTTTTCTCTCATAGCCACAAATTGTTTAAGCGCGGCATCAAGTGCCGGTAAAAGTACATTATACATTAATTCATCGTTTTCATCAACTTTTTCAATAGTCATTACATCTGGAAATTTAGCCACAATTTCAAGAATACTATCTCCATTAATATTATATTTATTTTTAAGTATGTTAAGATTATTTATTACATTGTCGGCTATATTTTCATTAAGTTTTACTATAGTGTCTTTTTGTGAGAAATTCTCAAAATTTATGTAAATATCCGTTTTGCCGCGGAAAATCTCTTTTGAAACATATTTTCTTACGCTGTCTTCAAATCTATTCATTAATTTTGGCAATTTAACACTTATGTCATTATATCTATGATTTACGGCTTTAATTTCAACCGTAAATTTATATCCTTCCGCCTCATTTTCGCCTTTTCCAAAACCTGTCATACTTCTTATCATAATTATTCATTCCTTTTTATTCATATATACTTGATTATAAAACAAGTTAAGTAATATAATCAAGTAATATTAAAAAATTATATACCAATAGGTTTAAAAATAAGGAGGTTTTTCAAATGGCGCTTGACGGCATAGCTATATCCGCTGTTGTATCAGAGCTTAAAGCACTGCTAATAGGCGGACGCATTGACAAAATATATCAGCCCCACAAAGATGAGATATTAATGTCAGTTAGAAACAACTCAAAAGTATTTAAAATTCTGTTTTCGGCTAATCCAAATCAGCCAAGAATAAATATAACCAAACTTCAATACAATAACCCTATTACCGCCCCTTTGTTTTGTATGGTTTTAAGAAAACATATATCAGGCGGACGCATATCTCAAATATCACAATACGGTTTGGAAAGAATAGTTAAAATAGATGTAGACGCTGTAAACGATATGGGTGATAATGTAAAACTTAGCCTAATTACAGAAATAATGAGTAAACACTCAAACATAATACTTACAGACCAAAATAACTGTGTAATAGACTCAATAAAACGTGTTACGCATGAAATTAGCTCTGTAAGGGAAATATTGCCTAAAAAAATATATGTCACTCCGCCTTCACAAAACAAAATCGACCCACTTGAGGCTGATTTTAACTCTTTTTATGAGCTTTTAATTAAAAGTCAAACAAAAACACAGCAGTTTATATACAAAACATACATGGGTATAAGCCCTATGTCGGCAAGTGAAATTGCGTTTAACGCTGGAGTATATTCCGAAAGTTACACAGAAAATTTATCAAAATCGGATATTGAAAATTTATATAATTCATTTAACGCCACAATGGACAATATAAAAGAAAATTCTTTCTCTCCAGAAATAATATGCCAAAATGACAAAGTAATAGATTTTTATCCTTTTTGTTCAAATCAATTTGGTTCTCTAAAAAAAATAAAATTTAACTCAATGTCCGAGCTTTTAGAAAAATTCTATTCTGAAAAAGATAATTTATACCATATACGTCAAAAATCACATGATATGCGCCGTATTGTTTTAAACAATATAGAACGCTGTGTTAAAAAAGAGGAAATACAGCTTAAAACAATAAATGACGCCAAACACATGGATACATGGCGACTTAAAGGCGAGCTTATAACAGCCAACATATATAGTGTAAAAAAAGGCGATAAAAAATTTGAGGCTGTAAACTACTACGATGACTCAATGCCTAAAATAGATATAGAGCTTGATGAAAATCTGTCGCCTTCAGAAAACGCTCAAATATACTATAACAAATACAATAAAGCCAAAAGAGCATTAGCCGCCGTTGAAATACAAAAAAAGCAAAATGAGTATGAAAAAGAATATCTTGAAAGTGTGCTGTCTTGTATAGACTTAGCCGAAACCGAAGCAGAGCTTGACGATATTAAAACCGAGCTTGTAAGTCAGGGCTTTATAAAAAACAAGACCAAAACTAACAACAATAAAAAACAAAAAAAGTCTAAACCGTTGCATTATGTATCTTCTGACGGATATGACATATTTGTTGGAAAAAGCAACACTCAAAATGACGAGCTTACACTGCATACCGCTAAAAATAGCGATATATGGCTTCATACAAAAAATATACCAGGCTCACATGTAATTATATCCACAAATGGAAACATACAAGTACCTGATAATACATTGCTTCAGGCAGCTATGCTGGCAGCGTTTTACAGCAAAGCCAAAACCGGCTCAAATGTTCCTGTTGACTACACACCTAAAAAGTTTGTTAAAAAACCGTCTGGCGCTAAGCCTGGAATGGTTATTTACGAAAAAAACAATACCATATACGTAACACCCGATGTATCGCTTTTGCCTAAAATTATGGAGGGGTCAAAATAAAACATCCATTCAAACAATAGTATCCCACTCTAAACCATACAGTTTTTTTGTGGTTTATATTTAGTTTATACCTACAAAATTTTTTGGATTTTGAGTAAACAAAGTTCTTTCGCTTCATTTCTTAAAAATATGAAGCGAAAGGTTTATCTATATTTTAAAATTAAAACTAATGCCTCATTTTTAATATAAACAAATTATTACAATTCCATAATATCACTTATAAGCTCATTTACATCGCTTTTGGTTGTAGCCCAGCTTGTACAAAAACGCACTACACTGTGTTTATCGTCAAAGCGTCTTTCGTATTCATAAAAATATTTCTTGCTCAATTTTTCAAGCTGTGAGTCACTTAATATAACAAACTGCTGATTTGTAGGACTGTCACTATCAAATTTTATACCTTTTTTTACAAACGCCTTTTTAATATCTAACGCCAAATCGACAGCGTTTTTACCTATTTTAAAATAAAGCCCGTCTTTAAATATTTCATTAAACTGTATACCTAAAAGCCAGCCTTTAGCAAGCATAGCGCCTTTTTGTTTTATAAAATGCCTAAAACATTTTTTTAACTCATCATTTGTAATAACAACAGCCTCGCCAAAAAGAAGTCCGCATTTTGTTCCACCTATTGTAAACACATCGCTTATATCAGCTATATATTCTATTGTAACATCGTTTCCCTCACCGGCTAAACCATAGCTAAGCCTTGCCCCGTCAACAAAAATATATATTCCATATTTTTGACAAACCTTTTTTATATCCTCAAGCTCTTTTTTAGTATAAATAGTGCCAATTTCTGTTGGAAAAGATATGTACAGCATTTTTGGCTCAATCATGTGTTCTTTAATATTGCTCTCGGCGTACTCAAAAGCTATTTTCTCAATTTCTTCTGATTTTATTTTTCCCTCTTTGCCTTCTGACGCTATTATTTTAAAACCACAGTTTTCAACTGCACCCGTCTCATGTCCGTTTATGTGACCTGTTTTTACACACATAACACCTTGATACGCTCTTAAAGCCGAAGATATTATAGTTAAGTTAGCCTGTGTACCGCCAACAACAAAATGTACATCCGCGTTTTGCAAAGAGCATATATTTTTTATGCTTTCCGCTGCTTCTTTACAATGTTCATCAAGCCCATATCCCGGGTTTGACTCACTATTAAAACTGCTTAAAGCATTTAATATATTTGGGTGTGCCCCAAAACAGTAGTCATTATTTAATCTTATCACAAATAATCCACCTTTCTTTATATATATTTTTTATAATAATAAATATAAACAATTTAGTCAATATCTGTATTAATCATAAATTTTATGAATAGTATTTTATTGATAATAATTTTGGCGGTATCAAATATGGAAAAATTTAGTGATTTTAAAAAGAAAGAAGTTATAAATATATGCGATGGAATGAAAGTTGGTTTTGTATATGATATAGAAATAGATACACGAACCGGCAAAATATGCTCTATTATTATACCTGTTGGAAACAGACGTTTAAGTTTTTTGTGCATAAACTCTGTATATATAATACCATGGGAAAAAATAGTTCGTATAGGTGACGATATTATTTTAATAGACGTGTGTTTGGCTAATTATGAGCGTGACTGCTAATAAAATATTTATTGACAAAAAAACACATTTAATTATACTATTAATGTAAAATAATGTTTATTTATACAACGCTTTTATTAGGAGGTGTAAATTATATGAAGTGCCCTTTTTGCGGCAATGACGATACAAAAGTCATAGACTCAAGAAGTCAAGACGATAACACAGCTATACGCCGTAGGCGTTATTGTGAGAAATGCTCAAAACGCTTTACTACATACGAAAGAATTGACACAATTCCAATGACTGTTATAAAAAACAATAACACAAGGGAAACTTTTGATAAAAATAAAATTATAAATGGCATAATTAAAAGCTGTAACAAACGTCCTGTAACAATAAAACAAGTTCAATACATAGCTGACGATATAGAAAATATCATTATGAGTTCTCTTGATAAAGAAATAGAAAGTAAAGCCATAGGCATAATGGTAATGGACAGGCTAAAAGAAATAGACGAGGTATCTTATGTAAGGTTCGCCTCGGTATACAGGCAATTTAAAGATATAAACTCATTTATGGCTGAGCTTAGCAAAATTATTAAAGAAAAAAACGACTATAAAAAATCCGATAATTCTTAATTAAATACATATTTTAAAAGGCTTTTAGGTATAAAACATATTTGTTTTTGCCTAAAAGCCTTAATACTTTATTAAAATATTAAATTTACCACAGCACCTGTTATAATTGAAAAAATTATAACAAATGCTAAATAAAAAATAAAACTCTTAGCTCCCAAAACAATTTTAAGCGCTCCAATATTTGTTATTTTGGTAGAAGGACCTGTAAGCATAAAAGCGGCCGCGGAGCCAATACTCATTCCTCTGTTAAGCCATTCAATTAAAAGCGGAATTGTTCCGCCTCCACATATATACAGTGGAACACCAACAGTAGCCGCCATAAGTACACCAAATCCCTCATTATTTACAAAAAGCGCCGAAAATTTATCAGCCGACACATACCTTTGAAAAAGTGCCGAAAGAAGTATTCCAAATGCAAAATATACACCTGTCGCTTTTATATTTCTTCCAATGTTTTTAATCAGCCTAATAAACAAATTTGGGTCGGTATCCCTGTTTACTGCACTCCCAAATTTTGAGAAATCAAAAAACGCTTTATCCCTAAAAAATATATTTACACATCCTCCCGCCGCTATACCGCATACAGCGCACGACAAAAATCTTATCATAAAAGCGGTTTTTCCTAACGCGGCGGAATATAACATAAGCTGTGGATTAAGAAGTATAGAGCTCATCATAAAAGCGGCTATATAATCGTTTCTCATTCCATTTTGACTAAATGAGGCGGCTATTGGTATTGTTCCATACATGCAAAGTGGTGACGCTATACCCAAAATACTTGCAGGAACAACCCCAAAAAGTCCTAAGTGTTTATTTTGAATACTCTCAAAAACATTGTTTATTTTTTCTTTGCCAAATACCGATATTATAGAACCGCAAACAATTCCAAACACCCAATAAACAAATATTTGTCTTAATTGTATATAAAAATAATACCATACATAAATAAACTCACGTTCTAAAATTTCAATCATCTAAATTTACCAAATTATAATTTCTTGTTCCCAAACCTATTTTGTCAGCGTGCTCAAGAGTATGAATGCCGTTTCTTGTTTCAATTCTCTCAATCAATGACGCCTTTCCGTCATCAGAAGAGTTATAAACAAGGTCAACACACGCTTGGTCAAGCGCTACAGGGTCTGTTGAGGCAAGTATGCCTATGTCGTGCATATCAGGCTCTGCCGGGTTTCCATCACAGTCGCAGTCAACCGAAAGGCGGTTCATAACATTAATATAAACTATATTTCCGTCAAGACTGTCAACAACTGATTTTCCTGCCTCCGCCATAGACTCAAGAAAAGCATTTTGTTCTCCACCCCATGGATTGGTACGGCTTTTTCCTCCGCTGTGAATAAAACTTTTTCCCTCACTTGACGCTATTCCTATTGATATATTTTTTATAGCTCCTCCAAAGCCACCCATAGCGTGACCTTTAAAGTGTGAAAGTACAATAAAACCGTCATAATCAGCAAATTTTGCCCCAACATAATTTTCTTTAATGTTTGTTCCACCTTCAACAGGTAATGTTATAGAACCATTTTCATCCATTATAACAACATCAGCTATATCATTAAAACCATGGTCTTTAGCCACTTGATAGTGCATAGCAGTTTCCGCTCTCTGTCCGCCATAAGCTGTGTTACACTCAACTATTGTACCATTAACCAATTGAACAATATCTTTAATTAACTCTGGTCTTAAATAATTACTCCCTGGTTCTCCTGTTGAAAGTTTTACAGCTATTTTATTACCCTCTAATTTTTTATCAAGAGAGTTATACAATTTTAAAATAGCATTGGATGAAATATCGCTTGTAAAATATACAGTTACTGCTCTTTCATTTGCGCTTGACATATTATTTTCCTCCTCACTATCGTTACTATTGTTGTTTTGATAAGCTAAAACAGCATAAACAGCATAAGCAACATCAGCCCTGCTTGCCGACTCATTAACAGCATAACCGTTTTCACGCTCGTTTAAAACTTTGTTAAATATTGCCCAATTAACACTGTCTTTTGCCCACGGCGAAACATTAGAAACATTAAACTCTTCCGTAACATTTGGGCTATTTGAGTATCTGTAAAGTATAGCCGCCAACTGCTCTCTTGTAACATAATCGTTTGGACCAAAATTAAAATCGCTGTAGCCCAAAATTATATTATTTTGGCTTGCCCAGTTAACAGCGTCCGCATACCACTCATTGTTATCAACATCACTAAAATTACCTTTTTCAGCATTTGGGCTTCCAGTGTTTCTGTAAAGTACAGCCGCTAACATTGCTCTGCTTAAACTTGTGTCAGGTGAAAATTTATTTTCACTTATACCACTCATTATACCATTTTTAACACACCAGTTTATAGCGTCAGTATACCATTGATTTTGTTCAACATCATCAAAACTATTATCTGCATTTGCCGTAACAGCTTTTGTACCGCTAATCTGATTAACATTATATTTTTCATCCGCCGCTCCAAAAGCCGCTAAGCCAACACTTATAAGTAATACCGATGATATTAATACTAATATTACTTTCTTTTTCATATTAAGCCTCCTTTTTACAACTATACGCAATATTTTTTATATTCTATATTTTAAAGTTAACTTTAAGTCAATATATAATTATTAAAATTTGCAATTTGTTAACAAATTGTACCAAATAAAAAATTGCCCAAAAACAATTTATTTACTGT
>CATJUP010000155.1 GCA_949743655.1 uncultured Eubacteriales bacterium | reverse complement strand
ATAATTAAAAAATATATTGAGATACTTATGGTTAAAGACAATGAATTAATTAGTATTCTTTCAAAAATGCTGAATATAGAAAATTATTGTGAAAAGAAAAAATATGTTTGTGAACTTCTTACTGAAGACGCTGAGGCAAGAATTTTTGAGATAATAAGTTATGCTATATTAAAAAACCATTATAAAAATATAAAAGTTTATTTTGGTTATTCATTAGATAATATTTGTGAAGAACATTTAAATCTTTATAAAACAGGACGTACAAATGTCAATGATGGTGGAATTGATTTTGTTATGCGTCCTGTTGGACGGTTTTTTCAAGTTACAGAAGTTAATAATTATGATAAATATTTTTTAGATATTGATAAAGTTATGTATTTTCCACTTACTTTTGTTATTAAAACTAAGCGTTTAAAAGATGATATTATGTGCGATATAAATAATTACATAAGTGAACGCGCTAACGGTATGTTAGTCATTGAAGAACGTTACAAAAAAGCTATAGAAGAAATTATAACAATAAATGAACTTTATGAATGGATAAATGGGTTAAATAATGATGATATAGATAATATTATTAGAGATATTGATATTTATTATAGAATGGAAATGAATATTGATATAGCGGATGATGCTTATTGAACATAATTATTTTTTTGGAGGCGACTATGAAAGTTGTTATAGCTTTAGACTCTTTTAAAGGAAGTCTTTCGTCAATAATGGCGGGAAACACAGTTAAAAGAGCGTTTGAAAATGTTTTTAGTAATGGTGAAAGTATTGTGTTTCCTATATCAGACGGCGGGGAGGGTACTGTTGAGTCTATAGTTAAAGCTATGAACGGAGAAATTATAAGACTTAACGTTACTGGTCCGCTGGGATTTAAAATAAACTCTTTTTATGGAATTGTTAATAACAAAACCGCTGTTATAGAAATAGCTGCAGCAGCAGGGCTTACACTTGTGCCTGAACAAAAAAGAAATCCTATGAACACAACAACTTATGGCGTTGGAGAACTCATTATTGACGCTGTTAAAAGAGGAATAAAAGATTTTGTTATAGGTCTTGGAGGAAGCGCCACAAATGACGGTGGTATAGGTATGCTTTCGGCTTTAGGAGTAAAGTTTATAGATAAAAATTCTAATATATGCGGTATATTTGGAAAGAATATATTTGATATTAAAAATATAGACATAAGCTCTATTTTAAATGAGATTAAACAGTGTAATTTTACTGTGGCGTGTGATGTTGATAATCCGCTTTGCGGAGAGAGAGGAGCATCCGCCGTATTTGCTCCTCAAAAAGGAGCTGATAATGATATGGTTTTAAATATGGATAAAGCTATGTTTGAATACGCTAAAATGTCTGAAAGTATTATTGGCGAAGATTTTAAAAATATTGAGGGTGCTGGAGCGGCTGGAGGGCTTGGATTTGCTCTTGTAGCATATTTAAACGCCAAAATTGTTTCTGGTATAGACGTTGTTATTAAAACGCTTGATATTGAAAAACACATAAAAAGTGCTGATGTTGTTGTAACAGGCGAAGGAAGGCTTGATTATCAGACTGTTATGGGAAAAGCCCCTGGAGGAGTAGCTAAAATAGCCAAAAAATATAATGTTCCTGTTATAGCTTTGTCTGGCTGTGTTGGTAATGGAGCAAAACAGTGCAACAAAAGCGGTATAGACGCGTTTTTTCCTATATTAAGAGAGGCATTGCCTCTTGAGGAGGCAATGAAAAGCGATATTGCAGAAAACAATTTGTATGATACGGCTGTACAGGTATTTAATATTATAAAAACTTTTAAACCGGAGTAAATATTTTATGGATTTTTATATAACGCAAATTAACAGCAATGAGGTATTAAAATATATTGGTTATAAAGGCGGAGATATTGACAATAAAATTGAATACGATATTAAAATATTATCTGACGAGGTTATAAAAATATCAAAACCTAAAGTGTGTTTTAAAGTATTTAGTTTTGATAGTAATTTTGTTTTTGAGGGAACAAATTTTATACCTAATGGAAAAGATGTAAAAGAAATGCTTAAAGAATGTTCAAAAGCGGTTATAATGGCGGCTACAATAGGAAACGACATAGAAAACATAATAAGGCGGTACGAGATAACCGACATGTACAAAGCTCTTATTTTGGATAGCTGCGCTAGTGCCGCTGTTGAAAATTTGTGTGATAATTTTCAAAACTGGCTTGAAGAAGAATTAAAAGGAATGTTTTTGACTGACAGATTTTCACCTGGGTATGGTGATATGCCTTTTAAACAGCAAAAACAAATATGTTCAATATTAAATACTCAAAAGAGCATAGGCGTTAGTTTAAGTCAAAGCGGTATAATGATACCTCGAAAATCAGTTACGGCTGTTATAGGAATATCAAATAAACCTCAAAACAAGCGTTTTAGGGGCTGCGAGTATTGCTCTATGTTTAAAAACTGCTCTTTTAGAAAGGAAGGAAGTTATTGTGGGAAATTTTAATGAGATTTTGAAAAATAATTTTGTTTTTTTGGACGGCGCCATGGGTACAATGCTTCAAGCCTCAGGTTTAAAATTAGGAGAAAGACCAGAAGTATTTTGTATTACAGAACCAGAAACGATAATTAATATACATAAAATGTATATTGATGCCGGAAGTAATATTGTTTACGCTAATACTTTTGGCGCTAATGCCCATAAATTGGAGGGAACGGGATACAATACAGAAGAAATTATAAACGCCGCTATAAAAAACGCCAAAATCGCCTGTGAGAACACAAACACATTAGTCGCTCTTGATATAGGACCAATAGGAGAGCTTTTGGAGCCATCAGGAACACTTAAATTTGAAGACGCTTATGAACTGTTTAAACAAATGGTTGTATGCGGAGAAAACGCTGGAGCGGATTTAATTGTTTTTGAAACAATGACAGACCTATATGAGGTAAAAGCGGCTGTTCTTGCAGCAAAAGAAAATACAAAACTTCCTGTATTTGTAACAATGACTTTTGAGGAAAATGGAAGAACATTTACTGGCTGTACTGTTGAGGCTATGGCATGTGTACTTGAGGGGCTTAATGTTGACGCTATTGGTATAAACTGTTCTTTAGGACCTTTGGAAATATTTCCTTTGGCTAATAAACTTGTAAATTGTACAAGCCTTCCTATACTTATAAAAGCTAATGCTGGTCTTCCAGACCCTCTTACAAATAAATATAACGTCACAGCGGAGCTTTTTGCCGAGTATATGAAAATGTATGCTGACATAGGTATTAATATTTTGGGCGGTTGCTGTGGAACAACACCTGAATATATAAAAGAAATGGTTAAAAATATGCCAAAAACAGCGGGAGAAAGACCAAAATTTAATTTTGTCTCAAAACTGTGCTCGCCTCAAAAAGTTGTGTCAATAGACGGTGTTAGGGTAATTGGCGAAAGAATAAATCCAACAGGTAAAAAGCGTTTTCAACAGGCTTTGCGTGAGTGTGATTTAAACTATATAGCCGAAAGAGCAATAGAACAAGCCGATGCGGGAGCTGATGTACTTGACGTTAATGTTGGTATGCCTGGTATAGATGAAGAAGAAATGATGCTCAAAGTAGTTAAAACAATACAGTCAGTTGTTGATATACCTTTACAAATAGACTCGTCAGACCCAAAGGCTATAGAGGCAGGACTTAGGGCTTTTAATGGAAAGGCTATTGTAAACTCTGTAAACGGTGAACAGGAAGTAATGGATAAAATATTGCCTGTTGTAAAAAAATATGGCGCGAGTGTAGTAGGTCTTGCAATGGATAGCCGAGGTATACCAAAAACAGCAGATGAAAGAATTGATATTGCTAACACAATATTAAATAACGCTTTAAAACATGGTATAAAAAAAGAGGATGTTTTTATAGACTGTCTTACTCTTACAGTGTCAGCACAACAGGAGCAGGCTGTTGAAACTTTAAAAGCCGTAAGGCATGTAAAAGAAGTAATGGGACTTCATACCGTTTTGGGTGTCTCAAACATATCTTTTGGGCTTCCGGCAAGAGAATTTATAACTTGTAATTTTCTTATACAGGCTATGGCAAATGGGCTTGATTTGCCTATAATAAACCCTAACCAGCAAGCTGTTATGGATGCTATATACTCTTTTAAAGTGTTAAGCGGAGAGGATAAAAACAGCGAAAAATTTATTGAGCGTTTTGCCGACAGAACAGTAGAAACACAGCAAAATACGCCTAAAGCTGTAAAAAAAGACGATTTTAAAAACGGGGATTTGGACATAACATATACAGTTTTAAAAGGTCTTAAAGAAGAAACCGCCAAAATAACTCAAGAGCTTTTAAAAACAATGAGTGAGAACGATATTATAAACAATTTGCTTATACCAGCGCTTGACAAAGTTGGCGAAAAGTACGAGAAACAAGAAATATTCCTTCCTCAGCTTATAAACTCGGCGTCAGCATCGTGCGAGGCTTTTGAGGTACTTAAAAAAAGCATACTCTCAAAAGGCGCTAATTCGGTGCTTAAAGAAAAAATAATACTTGCTACTGTAAAAGGCGATATACATGACATAGGTAAAAATATTGTAAAGGTGATTTTGGAAAATTATGGCTATCAAGTTATAGATTTAGGAAGAGATGTTCCTATTGAAACTGTTGTGGAAACGGCTAAAAAAGAAAACGTTAAACTTGTTGGGCTTAGCGCGCTTATGACAACTACATTAAAAAGTATGAGTGATACAATACAGGCTTTAAGACAAAGCGGACATGAGTGCAAAATAGTTGTAGGCGGCGCTGTGCTTACGCCAGAGTACGCCAAACAAATAGGCGCTGACTTTTATGCTAAAGACGCAAAAGAGACAGTTGATTTTGCCAAAAGTATATTTGGTTAAAAAATATGAAAAATTTATTTTGATTTTTCGACAATTTAGGAGGTTATATGGAGAGCGTAAAAGAATACTTACAAAAAAACATACTTGTGTTTGACGGAGGAATGGGGACATATTTCGCCTCAAAAAACCATACGTATTTTGAAAAATGTGAAATGGCGAATATAACAAACCCAGAGCAGATTTATGACATACACACACAATATATAAAATCTGGCTGTAAGGCTATAAAAACAAATACATTTGCCGCTAATACCGATAATTTTGATTATGACAGCTTAAAAAATATTATAGAAAATGGCTGGAACATAGCTAAAAGCGCTGTTAATGACAAAGATGTTTTTGTTTTTGCCGATATAGGACCAGTTATAAAAACTAATAAAAATATATCTGAAAAGTATATAGAAACAGCTAATAAATTTCTAAATTTGGGATCTGAAAATTTTATTATTGAAACACTTTATAATTATGACGGTATTTATGAGCTTACAGAACATATAAAAACTAAAAATAAAAACGCTTTTATTATAGTTTCTTTTGCTGTACAGCCAGACGGATATACTAAAGACGGATGTTTAGGCTATGAGCTTATAAAAAACGCTTTTGAAAATAAGTATATAGATTTTGTAGGGCTTAACTGTGTTTCTGGACCACAACACATATACGAATATTTTAAAACTGTAAAAAAACTTGGAAATAATTTTAGTATTATGCCTAATGCTGGATACCCTACAGTTATAAATAACAGAACTTTTTTTGAAAGCAACGCGTTATACTTTGCCTCTAAGATAAATGATATTGTAAAAGAAGGCGCTAAAATAGTAGGTGGTTGTTGCGGAACAACACCAGAATATATAAAAGAGACAGTAATTGAGCTTAATACAAATTTTAGCGGGTTTAATACAGAAAAACCAAATGACACAAAGAGAGAAAACACAGATATAATTGAATACTCAAATGATTTTTATGATAAACTAAAATTAGGGAAAAAAGTTATAGCCGTAGAGCTTGACCCTCCTTTAACGCCTAATATGTCAAAATTTGACAGCAATGCCATGCTTTTAAAAAATGTTGGTGTTGATATGTTAACAATAGCCGACTGCCCTATAGCCAAACCACGTGTTGACAGCAGTATTTTGGCTTGCAGAGTAAAACAAAAGTTTGGTTTAAACACATTGCCTCATATTACTTGCAGAGACAGAAACATAAATGCCACAAAAGCACTTCTTTTGGGACTTAATATACAAGGCGTAAACAATGTGCTTGTTGTTACAGGCGATCCAATACCTTCTGCTATGAGAGATGAAGTAAAGAGTGTATTTAACTTTAACTCAAGAATGCTTGCAAAATATATAACAACACTTAATGACACGATTTTTGAGAATAAGTTTTTAATATCGGCTGCTCTTAATATAAATGCTATTAATTTTGATATGCAGCTCAAAATAGCCAAAGAAAAAGAAATTAACGGAGTTAGTGTATTTTTAACTCAACCAGTTATGACTAAGAACGGTTTTGAGAATATTAAAAGAGCTAAAAAAGAGCTTAATAGCAAAATATTAGCTGGAATAATGCCTGTAGTAAGCTACAAAAACGCCTGCTTTATGGAAAGTGAGATTTCTGGTATAAATGTGGCGAGTGAAATAATTGATATGTTTAAAAAGCTAAACAAAGAAGAAAGCATTGAGACAGGAATAAAAATAGCTGTTGATATAGCTGAAAAAGTAGAGCCGTTTTGCGATGGTTATTATATTATAACGCCTTTTGGAAGAGCTGATATTGTTTGCCGAATAATTGAGAGTATAAAGAGATAGATACGTTTTTATACAAATTATAGTGCGTTAAATAATTAATTCTGTTTGATAGAAATATTTTTAATGTAAAATATGGATAAAATTTTTATAAAAGTATTGTAACAAAAAAAACATTTGTATATAATTAAGTTTGAAATTTGATACATACACGTTGTGACTAAACATTTTATATACAGCGCGGATTTTTTTACATTTAAAGATAAAACAATTTTAAGGAGGTTTTTTATTATGGATTTTTTAACAAGTATTAAATCTAAGGCTAAGGCGAGCAAAAAAACTATTGTTCTTCCTGAGTCTTTAGAAAAAAGAAATCTTGAGGCGGCAGCAGTAACACTTAAAGAGGGTTTTGCTGACATAGTGCTTATAGGTAACAAAGATGAGATAATAAAGGCGGCTAATGATGCCGGCGGATTTGATGTTTCTAAAGCAACAATAATAGAACCTGATAATTATGACAGATATAATGAGATGATTGAGCTTTACTGTGAGCTTAGAAAAAGTAAAGGTGTAACACCAGAACAGGCTAAAAAAACTCTCGCTGACCCATTATATTTTGGTGTTATGCTTGTTAAAATGGGTGTGGCTGACGGTATGGTATCAGGCGCAATACATGCTACAGCTGACGTTATGCGTCCAGCGCTTCAAATTATTAAAACAAAACCAGGTATAAAAACAGCGTCAACATTTTTTGTAATGTGTTGTGATAAAAAAGAGTTTGGTGATGACGGTGTGCTTATGTTTGCAGATTGTACATTAAATCAGCAGCCAGACCCTCAGCAGTTAGCCGAGATAGCGGTTACTACAGCAGATAGTTATGCCGCTTTTTGTGACGGTGAGGCGAGAGTGGCTATGCTTAGCCATTCAACAAAAGGCTCGGCATCTCACGCTGATGTTGACAAAGTTGTAAACGCTACTAAAATAGCTCAAGAAATGAGACCGGATATAAGCCTTGACGGAGAACTTCAGCTTGACAGTGCTATTGTTCCTTCAATAGGTCAGCAAAAGGCGCCTAATAGCAAAGTTGCCGGAAAAGCTAATGTACTTGTTTTCCCTGACATTGATGCTGGAAATATTGGTTATAAACTTGTTCAAAGATTTGCTGGAGCAGAGGCTTATGGTCCTATAATACAAGGTTTGGCTAAACCTGTGAATGACCTTTCAAGAGGCTGCTATGCCAACGACATTGTGGCTGTTATTGCTATGACTGCTTTTGAGGCGCAAATTATATAATAAAAATATGATGGGAGATTAAAATAATGAAAGTTCTTGTTATAAATTGTGGAAGTTCATCATTAAAATATCAGCTTATAGATATGGAAAATGAAGAGGTGCTTGCTAAAGGTCTTTGTGAAAGAATAGGCATTGATGGAAAACTTAAACATGAGGCGACTGGAAAAGATAAATATTTGGTAAACATAACTTTAAATGACCATAACGATGCTATAAAAGCTGTACTTGATGCTTTGCTTGATAGTGAACATGGTGTTATAAGAGATATGAATGAAATTGATGCTGTTGGTCATAGAGTGGCTCACGGCGGCGACCATTTTGATAAATCCGCTCTTATTACACCAAATGTAAAAGAATATATAACAAAATATATTGAATTGGCGCCTCTCCACAATCCAGCTAATCTTACAGGTATTGAGGTATGTGAAAAACTTATGCCTGGTGTGCCTATGGTAGCTGTGTTTGATACAGCATTCCACCAAACAATGCCAGAAAAAGCGTATCTTTATGCTATACCATATAAATATTATGAAAAATATAAAGTAAGAAAGTATGGTTTCCATGGTACAAGCCATATGTATGTTTCTCAAGAATGCGCTAAACTTATGAATACTCCTATTGAGAACCTTAAATTGATTACTTGCCACCTTGGAAATGGCGGAAGTGTTACTGCTGTTCAAAACGGGGTATCTATAGATACATCTATGGGCTTTACTCCTTTAGACGGTATAGCTATGGGTACAAGAAGCGGAAGCATTGATGCCGCGGCTGTGCTTTACCTTATGAAAAAAGAAAATTTAACTACTGACGAAATGGACACAATACTTAATAAAGAGTCTGGAGTTTATGGCTTATCTGGAGTGTCAAGCGACTTTAGAGATATTGAAGATGCTGAGATTGAAGGAAACAAAAGAGCGGAAGTTGCTCTTGAAACATTTGCTTACAGAGTAGCTAAAACAGTAGGTGAGTATGTGGCCACAATGAACGGTGTTGATGCTATTGTATTTACAGCGGGTCTTGGAGAAAACAGTGGTCCTACAAGACAGATTATATGCAGTTATCTTGGCTATCTTGGAATAGAACTTAACAGCTATAGAAACTCTGTAAGAGGAAAGGCTGTTGAGATAACAACAAAACAGTCAAAAACAAAGGTATTTGTAATACCTACAAATGAGGAACTTGTTATAGCAAGAGACACAAGAAACATAGTTTCGGGTGTGGAATAATATTAAAAAACAAATGTATTTAATAATGCTATGTTTTTAATAAATATTTTAATTAAAAATATTTGACAAAGTTAAAAGCGTTGGATATAATAATAAAAGTGTGACTTTCGGGGTGATAGTATGTTTGTTGATATTTCTGAAATATTGAATAAAAAAAACGCTAAATTAAGTTTTGATATTTCGGAATATATCAGTACTAACGACTATAAACCCAATATAAATGAGTTTCTGTCGCCTGTAAAGGTTGAAGGAACGGTTGTTAATATCAATAAAGAATTTAGGCTTACGGCAAAGGGTACTGTTATGGTTTTAATTAACTGTGACAGATGTCTTAAAAACATTGAGTATACGCTTAATTTTGATATTGACGAAATTTATGCCAATACAGGCGGCTGCGGAGAAATAGAAGTTTTTGATGGAAGTATTATTGATATTTCATCAGCGGTTAAAAAAAATATCATTTTTAGCCTTCCAATGAAAGTAGTGTGCAAAGAAGACTGCAAGGGTCTTTGTCCTGTGTGTGGAAAGAATTTAAACGAGGGCGATTGTAGTTGTGATACCTCGTATATAAATCCAAGTTTTGAAAGTCTGCGTTCTCTATTCAAATTTGACGAGGAGGTGTAGAAATGGCTGTACCAAAGGGTAAAGTATCAAAGGCAAGGCGTGACAGAAGAAAGGCACAAAGCTGGAAAATAGCTACTCCTACATTAGTAGCATGCAGTAAGTGCGGAGAGTTAATGGTACCTCACAAAGTTTGCAAGAGCTGTGGCTCTTACAACAAGCAGGTAGTTTTAAATGTAGAATAAACATATTAGCCCAAAGACAGCATTTAAGATTACTTAAAATGCTGTCTTTTTAAACTGTAGGGGTGATAAGCTGTGAAAAATATAAATATAGCGGTTGATGCTATGGGCGGTGACAATGCGCCTTATGAGATAGTAAAAGGCGCCATTGATGCTGTAAATGAGTTTGGATTAAGTGTAACTCTTGTTGGAAAAGAGGAAATAATAAACGAAGAACTCAAAAAGTATAATTTTGATAAATCCAAAGTATCAGTTGTAAACGCCACAGAGATAATTTCAACTGAGGAGTCGCCAACAATAGCTATAAGGCGTAAAAAAGACTCTTCTATAGTAGTTGGTCTTAATCTTGTAAAAAATGGTGAGGCGTCAGCTTTTGTATCAGCAGGAAGCACTGGAGCAGTTTTAACAGGCGGTACATTTATAGTAGGGCGTATTAAGGGAATAGAAAGACCAGCTCTTGGAACGTGTCTTCCTACTACTGACGGTTTTACTTTTCTTTTGGATAGCGGTGCTAATGTTGATTGTAAAAGCTCATATCTTTTGCAGTTTGCTAAAATGGCGGCTGTTTATGTAGAATATGTTATGGGTATAAAAAAGCCTAAAATTGGGCTTGTTAATATAGGTGCTGAAAAAGAAAAAGGCAATACTCTTACTAAAGAGACTTATGAGCTTTTGGAACAGTCAGAGCTTAATTTTGTGGGCAATATTGAACCCAGAGACATACCTTTTAAAGCGGCTGATGTAGTAGTGTGTGACGGTTTTGAAGGTAACACAATACTTAAATTTGCCGAGGGATTAAGCTCGGCGCTTATAGGAATAATAAAAGAAGAAATTACAAGTGGTTTTTATAAATTGCCAGCTGCTTTTTTGGTTAGACCTTTTAAGAAAATAAAAAAGACTTTTGACTCCGAAGAAGTAGGAGGAGCGCCTTTTTTGGGTTTAAAAGCGCTTGTTGTAAAAGCACATGGCAGTTCAAAGGCAAAAGGCATAAAAAATGCCATAAAACAATGCAAAATTTTTGTTGAAAATGATATTGTATTAAAAATAGAAGAACAGCTATAATGTATTAAGTAATTTATAATTAATTTTATTTTTTTGGAGGTTGTTTTTATGGATAAGGCACAAGTTATTTCAATTATTGCTGAACAATTAGGTATTTCTGAGAGTGAGATTACGGAAGAAACCGCTTTCGCTGACCTTGGCGCTGACTCTCTTGACTTGTTTCAAATAATTTCAGCTCTTGAGGAAGAGTTTAACATTGAGTTTGACAATGAGCAGGTTGAGAAAATTAAAACTGTAGGTGACGCTATGGAGTATATAAGAACAACAGTGGAGTAATGATATGGAAAATTATCCGACGGAGTTTGAGAATATAATAGGATATAAATTTAATAATAAAGACACGCTTTTACTTGCTCTTACACATTCGTCTTATGCCAATGAGCATAATCTTGGAAAGTTTGAGTGCAACGAGAGACTTGAATTTTTGGGAGACGCTGTTTTGGAGTTTTTTATAAGCAGGTATATATATCTAAAATATCCAGAACTTCCAGAGGGGGAGCTTACAAAATTAAGGGCAAGTGCTGTATGCGAGAGTTCTCTTGCCAAAAAAGCTGCTGACATACATTTAGGCGATTATCTTTTTTTGGGTAATGGAGAAGAAATTACAGGCGGCAGAACACGCGAGAGTATACTTGCTGACGCTTTTGAGGCTGTTATAGGCGCGGTTATACTTGATGGAGGAATAGAAAGCGCCGAAAAATATATTATGCGTACTATGGAAAGCGTTGTTAGTTCCGTAAGAAACAACTTTATGCTTATGGATTATAAAACACGCCTTCAAGAGGAAGTACAAAAATACAGCAAAGAGTCTGTATCGTATTTTATAACAAAAGAAAGCGGTCCTGACCACGATAGAATATTTGAGGCTCAAGTATCGCACAGCGGTAATGTGTTGGGTACTGGAATTGGTAAAAGCAAAAAAGAAGCGGAGCAGAGTGCTGCTAAAAACGCTTTAAACAAATTAAAAAAATAATTTTTGGACTAAAAAGCCGTGCTTACGCGCGGCTTTAAGACTGTAAAGAAACTAAAGTATTAATAAATTGGATTTTGTTTAATTGATGTATTTTTAAAAATTTTTAAAATTTGGGGAACAAATTACATAGTAATTATTGTGGCAGTATATACGGGTTTTAACAAAAGGGGGTTATTTTATTGGGAGAAAGCAATAATATTGATATGCTCAATGGACCACTTACGAAAAAAATAATTATTTTTGCTATACCTATAATACTTTCGGGAGTTTTGCAGCTTTTGTTTAACGCCGCTGATACAATAGTTGTTGGGCGATATGCAGGAAGTGACTCTTTGGCGGCAGTAGGAAGTACGGCAGCAATAGTTGCTCTTCTTGTTAATTTTTTTGTTGGTATATCAATAGGAGTAAACGCTCTTACGGCAAGGCTTGTTGGTAAAAATGACAAAAGGGGAATTAATGAAACTGTTCACACCGCTATGCTTACAAGTGTTATAAGCGGTTTTATACTTGTTTTTTTAGGCGTTTTGTTTACAAAACCTATACTTATATTTATGGGCTCGCCAGAAAACGTAATTGATAAATCGGCGTTGTATTTGAGAATTTATTTTGTTGGTATGCCTGTTACAATGGTTTATAACTTTGGCAGCGCTATATTGAGGGCTTTTGGCGATACTAAACATCCGCTTATTTATCTTTCTATAGGCGGAGTTGTAAACATAGTTTTAAATTTGTTTTTTGTAATAGTTTTAAATATGGATGTTGCGGGTGTTGGTTTGGCTACAATATTGTCTCAGTGTGTTTCTGCTGCACTTATAGTAAAACAGCTTTTAAATTCAAATGATATGTATCACTTGGATTTATCAAAACTTAAAATACACAGAAACAGACTTTATCAAATGCTTGTTATAGGTCTTCCAGCGGGACTGCAGAGCTGTGTTTTTTCACTGTCTAATATTATTATACAATCGTCAGTAAACTCGTTTGGTGCTGACGTAATGGCAGGAAATGCCGCAGCAAGTAATATTGATGGAATTTTGTACATAGCCTTAAACGCATTTAATCATACAGCGCTTACGTTTACAAGTCAAAATTATGGTGCTGGAAAATTTAAAAGAATTAAAACAGTGTTTATTAACTGCCAGTTGCTTACTATAACTATAGGCATATCTTTAGGAATTGTAATGTATATTTTTTCAAAGCCTCTTTTGGGCATTTATTCAAGTAATGCCAATGTTATAAACTATGGTGTTATAAGGCTTAATGTAATGTGTGCCACTTATTTTTTGTGCGGTATTATGGATTGTCTTATAGGCGCTCTAAGGGGTATAGGCTATTCTCTTACGCCTATGTGTATATCAATAATATGTGTATGTGGAATTAGAATTTTGTTTATATTTACGTATTTTCAAGCCCACAGGCAATACAGCACAATTTTCATATCATATCCTTTGTCATGGATAGCCGCGGTGGTGCTTGATTTGGCTTTATTTATATACGCTTACAGAAAAATTTTGAATAAGTTTAAAAATTTAGCCGAACAGTGATTTATTTTATTTTTAAATAATTACCAGTTATAAAGTTGATTTTATTTTTAAGTTATGATATTGTAATAAAATAGATTTAAAGATGAGAATTTTTTATCAGGGGAGAGATACCAATGGAAGCAGTTTCGGGTAAAATTTTGTCTTACGATATGGATATATCGGAGCTTGTGACAAAAAATAACGGCGATGAGGTTAAAACTCATGGTATGATTTATTCAATTAAACCTATGGGAGATTTTGCTTTTATTATTTTAAGAAAAAGCGATGGTCTTGTTCAGTGTGTTTATGAAAAAGGGATTAGTGATTTTGATTTAAACGATATAGGGGTAGAGTATTCTATAGAGCTTGAAGGAACAATTAAAAAAGACGACCGTTCACCAAACGGATTTGAGATACATGCTAAAAATATAAATGTTCTTACAAAGCCAGCGGCAGATATAGCCATTAATATATCAAAAAGAAAACTTTCACTCTCTATTGAAAAAGATATAGAACTTCGTCCTCTTGATTTAAGAAACAACCAAAAAAGAGCAATATTTAAAATTCAAGAGGGAATAGTAAAAGGATTTAGAAATTATCTTAGCTCAATAGGTTTTACAGAAATACACACGCCTAAAATAGTGGCTAACGGCGCGGAGGGCGGAGCTAATATATTTAAACTTGACTATTTTGGAAAAAAGGCTTATCTTGCACAAAGCCCACAATTTTATAAACAAACACTTGTAGGTGTTTATGAGAAAGTATTTGAGGTAGCGCCTGTTTTTAGAGCAGAAAAACACAATACTCCAAGACACCTTAATGAGTATATTGGTCTTGACTTTGAAATGGGATTTATTAAGAGTTTTAAAGATATAATGGAAGTTGAAACAGGTGTTATAAAAAGTATGCTTTCAACACTTAAAAACAATTATGCTAAAGAAATTAAAATGCTTAATGTTGATATTCCTGATTTTGAGGAAATACCTTGCGTAAAATTTAAAGACGCTAAAGAAATGATTGCAGCTGAGTACAATAGAAAAATTAAAGACCCTTACGACCTTGAACCAGAAGAAGAGCAGCTTATATCAAAACTGTTTAGCGAAAAATACAAAAGCGAGTTTGTTTTTGTTACGCATTACCCTGTTAAAAAACGTCCTTTTTACGCTATGGATGACCCAGAGGATAGCAAATATACTTTGAGTTTTGACTTGTTATTTAGAGGTCTTGAAATAGCTACAGGAGGTCAAAGAATACACGACTATGACGAACAAGTTAAAAAAATGTTCTCCAAAAATCTTAATCCAGATGATTTTGAGAGCTATCTTATGATACACAAAAACGGTATGCCTCCTCATGGTGGTATAGGCATGGGACTTGAAAGAATTTGCGCAAGACTTATAAATGAGCCTAATGTAAGATACACTTCAATGTTCCCAAGAGATATGACAAGACTTGTACCATAAAAATTTAAATCATTGAGGGCTTTGCTATTAAAGACCCACAAAATTTAACTAAAAAATAATACTTAGTTGTTTTTTGATACATGATAGTTTCTAATTATATGTAAAGTACGAAACTATTGAAAGTATGTTAGTGACAAAGTCCCCCAATGTATTACAGTGAAAGGAGCATAAAGAATGATAATTGACGACAAAATGATAGATTATATTGGCGAGCTTGCTCGTCTTAAATTAAAACAGGAAGAAAAAGAAAACGCCAAAAATGAGATAAACAAAATTATTGACTATATGGATGTGTTAAATACTATTGATACTTCTAATATTGAGGCTATGAGTCACGCTTTTCCTGTTAAAAATGTTTTTAGAAAAGATGATGTTATGCCTTCAAAAGACAGAGACGACATTTTGCTTAACGCCCCAAATAAAAAAGACGGCGCGTTTAAAGTTCCAAAAACATTTGAGTAATAAGGAGGCGTGAATTGAATATGGATTTAAACAAATTAACGGCTCTTGAAGCCGGAAAAATGATTAAAAATAAAGAAATAAGTGTTGTTGACATTACAAAAGCCGCTTTAGAAAATATTGATAAAACGGATAAAAACTATAATTGTTTTGTTACTGTATGTCATGACGAAGCTATAAAAAAAGCTGAGAATATTCAAAAAGGTATTGATGATGGTACTTTTACATCTCCTTTAGCTGGAGTACCTATGGCTGTTAAAGACAATATGTGTACAAAAGGAATATTGACTACAGCTGGCTCAAAAATACTTACCGGTTTTAAACCTTTTTACAATTCTACTGCTGTTGAGAGGCTTGAAAATGCTGGTGCTGTGCTTTTAGGTAAACTTAATATGGACGAGTTTGCTATGGGAAGTACAACAGAAACTTCTTATTATGGTCCAACACTAAACCCATGGGGAGAAAATAGAGTTCCTGGCGGCTCATCAGGGGGTTCGGCTGTTGCCGTGGCTACAGACCAAACATATTATTCTCTTGGTTCTGACACAGGCGGCTCTATAAGACAACCGTGTTCTTTTTGTGGTATAACTGGAATTAAACCTACTTATGGCACTGTATCAAGATATGGTCTTTTAGCTTATGCCTCATCTCTTGACCAAATTGGTCCTATGGGAAAAAATGTTGAAGACGTGGCTGAAGTTCTTTCTATAATATCTGGTCATGATCCTAAAGATAGCACTTCTTTTAATAACGAGCCTTTAAAGTTTAATTTAGAAAACAACGTAAAGGGTAAAAGAATAGGAATACCTCTTGACTATTTTGGAGAGGGACTTGATAGTGACGTAAAAAATAGTGTGCTTGAGGCGGCTAAAAAATTTGAGTCAATGGGCGCTGTTGTTGAAGAATTTAATATGTCGGAGCTTGAGTATGCTATACCAACATATTATATAATTGCCTGCGCTGAGGCAAGCTCTAACCTATCAAGATATGATGGTGTAAAGTATGGATATTGCACACCAAATTTTGATGACCTTACGGATTTATATTATAAATCAAGAAGTGAGGGTTTTGGTATGGAGGTAAAACGCCGTATTATGATTGGCGCTTTTGTGCTCTCAAGCGGATATTATGACGCTTACTATAAAAAGGCTCTTCAAGTAAAAGCTGTTATTAAAAGAGCTTTTGATAACGCATTTGAAAAATATGACGCTATATTAAGCCCTACAGCGCCTACAACAGCGCTTAAAATGGGCGAAAATTTAAGTGACCCATTAAAAATGTACCTTGGCGATATTTATACGGTTTCTGTGAATTTAGCGGGTATACCTTCAATGGTTGTTCCATGTGGTTTTGACAAGCAAGGGCTTCCTATAGGTCTTCAAATTACAGGAAAGGCTTTTAGTGAAAGCACGCTTATGAACATGGCATACTCATTCCAGCAAGAAACGGACTATCATTTGAAAAAGCCTGTTTTAAAAACATCAAAGGAGGCGTAAAGACATGGAATTTTTAACTACTATGGGACTTGAAGTTCATTGTGAGCTTTCAACTAAAACAAAAATTTTCTGCTCTTGTTCTACGGAGTTTGGCGGAGAGCCTAATACGCATGTTTGTGAGGTTTGTACAGGTATGCCAGGGTCTTTACCTATGCTAAATGAACAGGTTGTTGAATACGCCATACGCACAGGGCTTGCCACAAACTGTACTATAACGCAGTATAATAAATTTGACAGAAAAAATTATTTTTATCCAGACCTTCCTAAGGCTTATCAGGTATCACAGCTTTATATGCCTATATGCCAAAACGGTCATATAGATATAGAAGTAAACGGTGTTAAAAAAGCTATAAGAATTAAAGAAATACACATGGAAGAGGACGCTGGAAAACTTATACACGACCCTTGGGACGACTGTTCTCTTGTTGATTATAACAGATGCGGCGTTCCTCTTTTGGAAATTGTTTCGGAGCCGGATTTTGAAAGCGGCGATGAGGTTATAGCGTATCTTACAAAACTTAAATCTATATTACAGTATATAGATGTGTCGGACTGTAAAATGGAACAAGGCTCTTTAAGGGCAGATGTAAATTTATCTGTTAGACCAGTAGGACAAACTGAACTTGGCACAAGAACAGAAATGAAAAACATAAACTCGTTTAAAGCAATAGCAAGAGCTATTGAAGGTGAGAGAAAACGTCAAATTGAGGTTATTACTGACGGCAAAAAAGTTGTTCAGGAAACAAGAAGATGGGACGACAACAAGGGTTCTTCTTTTGCTATGAGGTCTAAAGAAAACGCTCAGGATTACAGATATTTTCCAGAGCCAGACCTTGTGCCTATTGAGATAAGTGATGAGTGGATAGAGAAAGTAAAAAATGGTTTACCTGAACTTCCTACAGCTAAAAAAGAGAGATATATAGCTGAATATGGTCTTCCGGAATATGATGTTGATATAATTACTGGTTCCAAATATCTTGTTAAAATATTTGAAAAAGCAACAGAAATTTGTGGAGAACCTAAAGAAGTTTCAAACTGGATAATGGGAGAGGTACTTAGAATGGCGTCCGAAACAAGCACAGAGTTTGAGGACATAAAATTTAACCCTGACAGTCTTGGAAAACTTATAGTTATACTTAAAAATAAAGTAATTAACAGAAATACTGCTAAAGAAGTATTTGAGAAAGTATTTACAGACGATATTGACCCAGAAAAATATATTAAAGAAAACGGTCTTGAAATGGTTACAGATAACGGTGCTGTTGAGGCTATTGTTAAAGCTGTAATTGAGGCTAACCCTAAAGCTGTTGCTGAATTTAAAGGCGGAAGCGCTAAAGTAAAAGGTTTTATTATTGGTCAGTGTATGAAACAGCTTAAAGGTAAAGCCGACCCAGGCACAGTAAACAAAATTGTAGCTGAGGAGCTTGAAAAATTGTAACAAACACTGTGGGCTTTGTAGCACAATATTATTTGATTAAAAAAATTAATATAAAAACTTTAATTTAGACTCAAGTAATAGCTTGAGTCTAAATAAATATAATGTTTAGATTTAGAAAGGAGGTTTTTTGTTGAATTTAAAAAAAGCCTTGCTTTTATTATTTTTTAGTATTATATTTACTATTCCTGTTTTTGGATATGATATACCAGATGTACTTAGAGTGGGTTTGGAATATAAATATAAAAATGTAACTTCTGTTCCTGTGTCGAATAAAAGTATTTTAATAGGCTGTGGAAGTGAGGATTTTTATGGCGAGGCAGAAATTTTGGGAACATCTTTTGAGTTTTGTGTGCCTGATTTTAAACTTGTTGACTCAAATGAGTTTTACCCAAGTTATAGTGATGCTTTAAAAGGTTGTGATGACTTGAGTAAAACATGGGGATATAAATTTGCGCCGGCTTATATAAGTGCCAATTTTTGGGGAGTATACGCATATAAATTTGGAAACGATGATATATCTCATGCCGCCAACAGTTTAAACGGAAGTATTGTGGATGTAAGCAAAGTAATTGAACTTAAAGATAACTCAACGCCTGTTATGTTTTTTAATGGTGTAAATCCTCAAATAAAGTCTAAAGATAGTGATGTTATTACTTTATCTGACAGAAGTTATAGGGGTATTATTGAATTTGGAAGATACACAGTAAATATTACCGCTGTAAATGTAATTAGTATTGACGAATATTTATACAGTGCTTTGGCAAGTGAAATGCCTTCGGATTGGGAAAGTGAGGCTATAAAAGCGCAAGCTGTCGCGTCAAGAACATACGCTCTTACAAGAAGAAAAATGGGTATTCATACTCAAAATGGCTATGAACTTTGCGACAACTCAAACTGTCAAACATACACAGGTCACTCGGCAGAGACTCAACAGTCAAGAGCCGCTGTTGACAATACAAAAGGAATTTTAATTTATTATAATGACGATATAATTAACTCAGTATTCTTTTCATCAAGCGGTGGGTATACAGAAAACTCGGAGAATGTGTGGAGTGAGGCTACACATTATTTGCGTGCTGTAAAAGAAATAAACGAAAACCCTCTTGAATGGACAAGAACTTTTACTCAAACGGAACTTGGTAATATATTATCGGCTAAGGGTAAAAATATAGGTACTGTTAATAGTATTGTTGTTTATAAAAGTGACAGTGGAAGAGTGCAGGAACTAAAATTTAATGGTACATCGGGAAAGGCTGTGTTTTCTAAAGAGGAGACAAGAACTTTTTGCAGCTCGGTAGGTTCTTTAAGCAGCAGAATGTACGCTATAAATACATATTTACCTAAAATAAATTATAACGATTACACTAATACTGAAAACAATAATACATCAGATAATAAAAACAACTCAAAAGAAGATACTAATTCGTCTATTGACCAAAATAACCAAAATAGCCAAAATAATACTGAAATTATAGAAATGCCAGCCGTTACGCCAAAAAATTATTACGAGGAATTGGGTACTATATTTATGCACACCCAAAATGAATTTGATGAAGGCGGAAAAGTGTCAATTTCATCAAATGAACAGTACAATGAAAGCACAATTTATCCTGACAACGGAAAATTTGCTTTTTACGGAAGGGGAAACGGTCACGGAGTTGGAATGAGTCAGTATGGTGCTCAGGGTATGGCTAAGGCGGGATATGATTTTAAAAAGATACTGCAGTATTATTATACAGGTACTGTTGTTAAGTAATATATTTTTTATATGTATAACATTGAGGACTTATTCCTCAATGTTATATTTTTTTACAGATTATAAAGTTCTCCTATTTTTATAGCTATATAAAACAAAAATTTTCCTTCTAAAGAAATTGGTTTAATTCCAGTTATTTCGTTTATTTTTTTTAATTTGTTGTTTACAGTGTTTCGGTGTACATAAAATTTGTCAGATACAGACTGAACATTTCCGTCACAGTATATATAGCTTTTTATATAATTTGTTAAATCACTGTAATTTTCTAAATCGTAGCGTATTAAAGTGCCTATTGTTTTATTAAAAATATCTTTAAGCACTTGAATATCATTTACTTCTGAAAGTATTTTGTAAATTTACATGTCATCATAATATATTATGTTTTTATCATTTTTTAATGAGACGTTAAGCATTGGAAGAAGTTTTTTAAAATTATTAGATAGATTGTATATATTATCATTTAATTTACCAATACAAATATACGCTTTACAATTTAAAAACTCTGATGCGAATTTTTTATTTAAAGCGTTTACAAAATTGTCAATAAACTCTTTTTTAGCGTCAGCCAATATAATTGTTATAGTTCTGTTGTATAAAAAAGTTGTTAAAATTCTTCCGTTATAAATGTTTTTAAACTCGTTATCAAAAAAAGAGCGCAGGCTTCTTAGTAAAAACTCATTGTCATGTTTGTATTCTTCAAATTTTAATATTATTGGGCAATATGTGCTCTCTTCAGAAAAACCGTACATTGACAGCTTGTTTATCTGATTTTGAAAATTTTCAGTATTAAAAATTATGCCCTGTATAACCTCGGTTATACTGAGCTCTTTAGCCTCATCAAGTATAAGTATGTGCGATATGTCTTTTGCAACATCACTCATAAGTACGTCCCCTGGTATAGTATAAAGAGGCATGTTTATTTTGTCGCAGTATTCTTTTAAATCAATGGGTATTGAATATATGTATCGCCCTATATTTACTATGAGAGCTTTAGCGTTTACTTTATAAAGATTTTTTGCTAAAGACATTAAGTCTTCATCGGTGCTATATCTCATTACCGATGTAAGTATTATTTGATTATCGTTTTTAAATTTCTCAACGCTATAATCCTCAACAACTGATACCCAATTTATATTGGTATCGTCTATACCATTTTTTCCAGCTATAAGCCTTATCCTGTAAGAAGGAGAAAGGTTATTCATAATGCTTTTAACACTAATAGTCAAATGACTCACCTCTATATTAAAAATTAAAATATTTTTTATATATTCTTATTATAACACTAAAATTATGTACAAATAAATAAAAAAATTTATTATTTTAAAATATGTTGTTGTATATTTGCATACTAAAACAGTGACGTATTGCGATTTAAATAGTAATTATATATATGTTAATATATAGACATAAATTGGTATGGAATTTAAAAAGAAGTGGGTGATTTTGTTGTTGTATATAAGTGGATATTATTGATTTTTTAAAAAGGGGGATAAGCAATGATTACATCGTCAATTGGTTTTTATGCTTTTATATTCGCGTCAATGGCTATCATATTTATGATTTGCAAAAAGTATGAGAATACTAAAATAATGCAGGTTTTGCCAGCAATTATATGGATATTCCTTTTTATGGCACTTTGCGCCACATTTGGAATATACGACACATCGGCACAAGGAATTATAGACGCACAGAATTTTATGTACGCTAATTTTTTGCCTATGATGCTTATTATGTTTATGCTTACATGCGATATAAGAAAAGTTATAAAACTTGGACCTCGTATGCTCGCAGCGTTTTTACTTTCATCTGTGTCTATAATGAGTGGTTTTGCAGTAGCTTTTCTTGTTTGCAAAAGTTTCCTTCCAGATAACGCTTGGGCTATTATAGCAGCCACAACAGGCTCATTTATAGGTGAGACAATAAACATGGTAGCTGTAGCCGGCGCTTTTGGTGTAGAAGGCGTTGATTATGCGTATAGTGTTATGATGGTTACATTTGCTTTTACAATATTTATGAGTGTTATTATGGCGCTTATACAAAAAAAGGACAAATGGAACAAATTTATGAATGCAAAAACTGATGACCTTGACGAAATAGCAAGACGCATAGCCATAGAGACAGACCCCAATGTAAATAACTGTACTATGCTTGACTATTTAAAACTTTTTGCTATAGCTCTTTGCGGAACGTGGGCTATTAATTCGATAATACCTCACATTCCACCTGTGTCATTCCTTAACGCTACAGGTTGGAGAGTTGTATTTTCATCAATATTAGGAATTATACTTGGAGTTACACCAGCAAGAAAACTTCATGGAGCTACAGAATGTGCCAATGTTTTTCTTTATGCTTGTATGTGTGTAACAGCCTCATACTCAGATTTAAAACAGTGTACACAAGCGCCAGGATTTTTAGTTGTTTGTGTAATAATGTTAATTGTAATGTTTGCTCTTTGGGTTTTATTTTCAAAATTGTTTAAGTTTGATTTGTTTACGGCAGAGGTAGCTATAACGGCTAATATAGGCGGAACATCTTCAGCGCCGCTTATAGCAGCAACACATAACCCTAACTGGATTTCATTTGGTATACTTTTAGGATTTTTTGGAGACATAGTTGGAACAGGATTGGCAATATTATTTGGTAATTTTTTACATTTTTTGTCAATGCTTTAAAAAATAAATATCATCCACATTTTTAAAACAACCATACATTACATATTAAGGAAAGGGGTATTTTTAATGTTACTTGAGGAAATGACTTATAAAGAAGTAAAAGAATATTTTGCTAACGGAAATGATACTGTAATACTTCCGTGCGGCTCTACCGAACAGCATGGCTGTCATATGGTTTTGGGTACAGATTTTCATATAGCTAAAGAATTTGCCAAAAGAATTTCGGAAAGAACTAAAATAATGGTTGCGCCTACTGTTAATTATGGCTATACAGAATACCACAAGAACTCTTTTCCAGGAACAATAGGCTTTGACCAGGATTTACTTTATGATATTTATTTTGGAATATCAGAACAGCTTATAAATATGGGTGCTAAAAAAATTGTGTTTATGAATGGTCATGGTGGAAACAGTTATCCATTAAAAAGAGTATCAATGAATTTAAGAATTAAACATAATGTTATGGGGCTTATACTTGACTGGTGGAGTATAGCCGGACAAATTAAACCGGAATGGGAAGAACTTGGTCACGCTGGAAAGCCCGAAACGGCGGCTATGTTATACCTTTTCCCTGAATATGTACATAACGACAGAATACAGTTTGAAGGCTTTAAAACGCTTGCAAAAGGTGTTGAGACAAAAGGAAGCGCAACATTTGGTTACAAAGGCGTTAATTATGGTATTTGGCTTAATACAATAGACGTTACAGGTCAGTGCGGAAATTATGGTGAGGACCCTAAACTTGCCACGCTTGAAATGGGGCATGACTGTGTTGAGGCTGTAATTGACCATATAGTTGATTTTATTGAAAATGGTTTTTCAAAAATGAAAATAGATTAATTTTTATGAAAGGGGAGTATGTACAATGAAATTAATGCATACAAGATTACCAGATTTTTATCAAAAAATTAAAGACGCCGCTATAAAGTTACGCCCTAATACAGGTTTTGAGGTAAAAGGACTTGAGAGCTTTAAAACAGCTAAATTAGCGTCTTTAAGAGTTGGTCGTGTCGAGGATGAAATTTATGAAATTACTCAAGATGAGAGTGTTAAAAAAGTTGAGGTAATTATTGTACCTTACAATCCAGAAACACACCATACAGTTATTATAAAAGGTATAAAAGAAGACGGAACATGCAAAAAAGCCATTCTTGAAAATATGTATCTTTCTTCTCCTACCGCTGAATATGAGTTGTTTGACGTAGAAGAAATTGACGACCGCCGTTCTGGCAACCGTCAGTAAGAAAGGAGAGGGGATTTATGAAACTTAAATATCGTGTAATACCACAAGGCGCGGCTGACGGGGCTGTACCTTTAAACTGGGCATTTATTGACAAAAAAGATATATGTTCAGCAGGATTGACAGATTTAGAGGCTTGTAAAGTTGTTGGCAAAGATTTTGGTGATGATTGTGCCGCTGTAAACATAATGGATATGGACGCTATTACTGTTACAAGTGATGGTATTATAGCTAACGGCGCTGTTGTTGGTGTTGCGTCTGTTGACCATGGAATGATTAATAAAGAATTTGGCTATCTTAACATAAGCGAAATACCGTTTTCTCAAAAAATGCTTGATGAAGAAAGCCACATGAAATTATGGCTTACAGATTTTTATAAGGGAAGAAAACTTTTTAGAGGTCCGAGTACAGAAGACCGTGGCGACAGAACATCTCATAACGAGAACATGACAATGACAGGACGTATAGCTAACAATAACTGTGGTTCTGAAGTTATGAACATGGTTGAAATGACAGAAATACTTGCTCCTTTCTTTGGTCAGTACGAAATTATGACTGACGGTGAAGTAATTATAGGTGTGGCTGGTCCAGTTGTTTCGGTTGGTATAGGAATGATAGTAAGCGAACGTCATGGAAGAATATTTGGAGGAAACAATCTTGGTGCTTATCGTGCTGGCATGACAGCCCACAACTCTGGTGTATATGCTAAAACGGTTAAAAGAGATTATCCAGCCATAGCCGCTCCTAAGAGCGTACTTGCTGAATATACGCTTAGAGCCTTTGATATTGGTCTTGTAG
Organism: uncultured Eubacteriales bacterium; assembly: GCA_949743655.1. Taxonomy (GTDB): domain Bacteria; phylum Bacillota; class Clostridia; order Lachnospirales; family Anaerotignaceae; genus Neoanaerotignum_A. The sequence continues at coordinate 4,151 of CATJUP010000155.1, read as the reverse complement.
CGGGAAAAGACATTGGCTGTTCACCAGCAGTATTGTGCCTTGCTAAGGCTTATGGAAAACCTATAGCTTACGAAAATATAACAGCCCGCGCGTGGATAGAGCTTGAGAGTGTTGGAATTACAAAAGAATTTTTACAGTCGCCTTCAAAAGTTATGACACGTGAAGAAGTAATAGCTAACGCCGACAGTATTATACCTGGAATGGAAGATGCTAAAAAATACGCTGTATCTGATATTTGTGAAATTAGATACGCTGAAATTTGATTTAATATTATAAGCACCACCCTTCTTCTAATGGGCTCTTGAAAGTATACTCAAGAGCCTAATACTATAACTATTTTTGGGGAATTTGGTTTCAAATTATTATAAAAGCAATATAAAGTTAAGTTTTTTGTCAGGCTTTTTTCAAAAAAATGCTGTGGGTAATGATAGGGGTTTTATTATTCAAAAAAGGAGAATAAATGTATGACAGACTATCAAAAAGTGATAGAATATATACAAAATAATAAAGACGAAATTGTACGTATAGCGTCAGGGCTTATAAGTATACCCTCAATTTCGGGAAGGGAAGACTCTAACGAGCAGTATAATAAAGAAGCAGATTATATTATTGATGAGTTTTCTAAATTTGGTATAACGGCTAAAAAACACGCTTTAGCTCCTGGAGGCTGTAATGTTGTAGCGGAATACACTGGAACAGGAGGCGGACGAACGCTTGCTATGGGCGGTCATTATGATATTGTAGCTGCTGATGAGACAAATTGGGAGACTGAGGGAGGTTTTGTTCCTACAATAAAAGACGGCAAACTTATAGGGCGCGGCGCGGCGGATATGAAAGGCGGTTTAGCGGCATGTTTTATGGCTATTAAAGCCCTTAAAGAATGTGAAATTAAACTTAAAGGTAATGTTCAGTTTGTGGCTACTGTTGATGAGGAAATAGGCGGACCTTATGGAATGGATTATCTTGTAAACAGTGGTATAGTAAATCCTGACTTTTTTATTAATGCCGAACAAACCGAAATGAAAATTATAGTAGCCTATAAAGGCTGTGCGTGGATGGAAGTAAAAGTAAAGGGAGTAGCCGCGCATGGAAGCAAGCCTAATTTGGGTGTAAACGCTGTTGTAAATGCCGCTAAACTTATAGCTAAAATAGATGAGAAAGGTGTTAAATACACACCTGACAAGTTTTTGGGAGACGGCTCTTTGAGTGTAGGCATTATAAAAGGCGGCAATGCTATAAATGTTGTGCCTGATGAGTGCGTATTTAATATAGATGGCAGGTTTGTTCCTGGTCAAACATATGAGGGTGTAATATCCGAGTTAAGAGATATTATAGCCGAATTTGAAAAAGAGGATGAAAATTTTAAAGCCACTATTGATTTTTGCAGCCGCTGTACAAACGCCGTTGTAATACCAAATGACAGTGACCTTGTAAAAGCGCTTATTAAAAATTCGGAGTTAGTGTATTCAAAACCTTCAGAATTAGGTGGTTTTATAGCGGCGGGTGATAACTGCCTTTTTCATAAAAAAGGAGTACCAGCGCTTATGTATGGACCTGGAACATTAGACTGTATACACAAAGCTAATGAGTGGGTAGACATTGACGAGCTTGTAGAGGCAGCCAAAATTTACGCTCTCACGGCTATGAGTGTATGTTAATTTAGGGGGGGGGGAATTTTATGTCTGGAATTACTCATTTAGTAGAACATGTAAAAATACCAAAATTTATTAGAGCAAAACAATATTTTCCTCATAACGAATTATCTGAAGATGAGATTGTATCTATAATAAAAGATAGTTTTTCAAAACCAGAATTAAAAGAAAAAATTAAACCAGGTCAAAGTATTTGTATAACTGGCGGAAGTCGCGGTTTATCAAATATTGTTTTAATTACAAGCGAAATTGTTAAGCAAGTAAAGGCTCTTGGTGCTAAACCTTTTATTATTCCAGCTATGGGAAGCCATGGAGGAGCTACTGCTGAAGGGCAAAAAGGAATATTGGACGGTTATGGGATAACAGAAGAAAGCATGGGCTGTCCTATTATATCTTCAATGGAAACAGTAAAAATAAGCACAACAGCGCCTACCGAAAATGTAGAGGCTATAGATGTACATATAGATAAAAACGCTTATAATGCTGATGGTATTATTGTGCTTAATCGTATTAAAGCCCATACTGGTTTTAAAGGTAAATATGAGAGCGGGCTTATGAAAATGATGACTATTGGTCTTGGAAAACAATATGGCGCTTATATAGCCCATGCCGCTGGTGATGACGCTATGCCAGATAGACTTTTTGCTATAGGAAGTGAGATAATAAAAAAAGCCAACATAATAGTTGGAATAGGACTTTTAGAAAACGCTTTTGATAAGACATTTAAAATTGCTGTATTACAGCCAGAAGAAATACCTGTTAAAGAGCCTGAACTTTTGAACGAAGCTAAAGCCGCTATGGGTAAAATATTTATTGATGCCTGTGATGTACTTATACTTGAGAAAATTGGCAAAAACTACAGCGGCGGAGGTATGGACCCTAATGTTGTTGGTCGTTCAAGATTGCCTATTGGTATTAAATCTGAAAGAATGGGCATTTTTGAGTTAAGCAAAGAGTCTCACGGAAACGCTACTGGTATGGGAAGAGCAGATGTAGCGACAATGAGATTTTTTAACCAAATATCTTTTGACGACACATATCCTAACGCAGTAACAGACCACGATAGCTCTGTTTATAAAATACCGCTTATAGCCGAAAATGAGCGCGAATGTATTCAAACATCAATGGCTATTTGTTTAAACATGGATGAAAATAGTCCAAAAGTTATTATACTTAAAAATTCACTTGAGATTGAGGACATACTTATTTCAGAAACATTAATTCCAGAGGCTAAAACAAGAAAAGAGATTACATTAATTGGAGAGCCTTTTGAAATTGAGTTTGATGAAAACGGTAACATGATTACACAAATCTAAGACATATATTTTAATTAACAAAGTAAGCCTCTTGCTATTTTACGCAAGAGGCTTATTGTATTACTAATTATGTAATTTTTTAAAAGCGTTTTGATATTTCTCTGGTATTTCTTTTAAATCTAAATTGTAAACATTTTTATCTTTTTTAGCCGTTTCATAAAGCCAGCATTTATAATCTAATATTTCTAATGTTTCTTTTAAAGTGTTAATTTGTTTTATTACATCATTACGGTGATTTAAAAATAAATTAAGGCGCTCGTCTAAAGTCTCGTCACCAGCAGTTAACAAATTTACATAGTTACGTATATCTTTTATTGACATACCAGTTTTTTTAAGACAATTAATTATTTTAAGCATTTCATAATTGGTATCATTAATATACGCAGTCCATTTTTAGTGCGTTCTATAAAAGGTAAAAGCCCCTCCTTTTCGTAGTAACGTATAGTAGAGGGAGTTATATCAGTTAGTTTAGATATTTCGCTTATTGTATAAGGCATTTATTAGTCTCCTTTGTTTAGCCTGTTAAATATATTTTATACATAATTAAAATAAACGTAGAATTAAGATGTAATTATATAATATATTGAATAATATGTAAATAAAGGATTTTAAAAACTTGATTTTTATTGTTAAATGTGATAGCTTTATAAATATAATAAAAGTTTGGGAAAGTGATAAAATGGCTGTAATTACAGAAGAATTGATTTATGAAATATTATCAGTTGTTGATGAGATACCAAAAGGTAATGTGGCTACATATGGACAAATAGCCAGACTTATAAATAGGGATAAAAACGCAAGACTTGTTGGTAAGGTTTTAAGTATGTCCGAATATTACGGCAAATACCCATGTCACCGTGTTGTAAACCACATTGGTAGATTAGCCCCACACTTTTATGAGCAAAGAAATTTATTAATTGAGGAAAATGTAAAATTTAAAGACAATAATCATGTTGACATAAAAAATTGTAAATGGAATTTATAATTTTGAAAGAGAGGTTTAGTTTAATGCAGATTTCAAGCAGATTTACAATAGCTATTCATATATTAGCATGTATATATACATTTAATTGTAAATACAAAGTAACAAGTGATTTTATTTCTAAAAGCGTAAATGTTAATCCTGTTATAATAAGAAATATACTTGGCAAGTTAAAAGCGGCGGGAATTGTGGAAGATGTGT
>CATJUP010000154.1 GCA_949743655.1 uncultured Eubacteriales bacterium | reverse complement strand
TTAAAACTTATATTAATTTTTTATTCTTTCTTAATTTTAAACACACTATAAATTGACAATTTTACCTTAAAATTATAAAATTATTCAAAATAAGTTGTTTAGGGAATGATTTTATGAGTCATTACAGCAAGTCTAAAAAAGAAGAAAAAATAGTTTTCCTGTTTAGGCAAGAAGACAAAGAATACATAACCAGTCTTTTGGAAAGAATTATTTAAAATGAATATAGAAATAAATATTAGAAATTACTCGAATAAAACTCAAATGCTTATAAAATAGATTATTAATATTAAAAAATGCTTTTCACTAATATAACGATATGAATTAGTAAAAAGCATTAATAATTAAGAGATTTTTTTGACATGACTAAAGAAATTAACGTAACTAATGTATATATATTGCTTAAAGAAATAAAATTGTATACCAATATAGATTTTAAAGCTAATGAATTACTTAAAAAATTAATATTTAAGTTTAAGTTACTAAATTATATATACTTTTTTTCTATATTTTTAATATCAATAATATTAGGTATAGCAGTTAAATTAAAGTCTTATACTAAAATCATAAACCCCAACCCTGTCATTGATAACAAGCAGCCTAAGCATACTATAAATCAGCTCAAGTTTGCCTTTGTCATTGCCTTTTAAATATCCCTTACCAAATAATCTTTACACTGTTAGTCTTGTCCACTTTGGCATTCTAATGTGTGGTTATACACTTTTTCTTTCGAGTTATCCACATTCTTCCATATCTTTTTAAATTCTTCAGGAGTTTTATAAATTCGTTTTAATTTTGCCGTTATGCTTTTCTAACGCGGCAACTAAAAATGCGGCTCGTAAACCGTACTTGTCAATTTAAGCTCAATGCTTTTTCATTATATTTCCTAAATTGCTGAAAAATTTGTCAAAGTAAAAGTCCCTTTGCCGTCATTTTGGTAAAAATCAAAACCATTTTCCACTGGTGATTACTGTCACATCAGAAATATACGTACATAACGAAATTGAGTCTTTAAAATCCGCTTTGAAAATAGCAAATATGTAAATGAATACAGGTGTTGTCAAAATGTCGTCAATTTAGCATGCTAAGTATTTTTTAAGTTTAACCAAAAACAAAAACCCTTGTTCTTCAAGGGTTTTTAACTGCGGAAGATGGGACTTGAACCCACACCGCCATAAAGGGACAGGAATCTGAATCCTGCGCGTCTGCCATTCCGCCACTTCCGCCAATTAACTCTGGCAATTTATTATACAACATAGTAAATTTGTCGTCAATTAAAACTTTAATTAGCATTGTTATAGCTATTATCGAAATAATCACAGCTTAAAGCCGTGATTATTACTTTAATTAAAACTTTTTCCATTTTAGGCTTATTAAGTCGTGACCACTTACTGTATTTATAAGCCTTAAATTAAAATCTTTACTGAGTATATCGCTTTTATCAAGCATTTCAACACCAAACTCTAATGCTCTTTTATATGCTCCGCTTTCCAAAACTTTCTCATCGCTAAATGTAACTATTATAGCTTTAGAAAACCACCCGCCAAGACGCTTTCTTTCTAAAACGAGCTCATTAATAGCAGCCGTAGTAACATTTGTAAGTTTACAGCTTATAAAAACCGGAAGAGATTTGTCTGTAAATATAACATCTATTTCGTTTCCCGGTACGGATTTATCGTCAAATACATCCCAGTCAACCATTGTTCCAAGCCTAACATCAGTAAAAACACCCGTTTTTACAGCATGTATGTATACAAATAATTCAAGCCATATGCCATAATTTATAAGATATGTTTTTTCAAGAGATGACGAGAATGTAAATACTATATGATTTGATGATATGTAAAGTTCTTTTATAAAACCAAGTTCCTCAAACTTTTTAAGCATATCCGTGTCTGGATATATATCGTTTTTATTGTGTGTTTTAAATCTTGCTGTCGCCCTTAAATCAATGTCATCTTTAACTGTTCCTGCCATAGCTTGCTGTATATAAGAACAAGTAGTTCTCCATTTTTTTATGTTTTTAAATATATATTTACACATTTCAAGTATAGCTTCAAACCTTTCAGTTTTAGGCTCCATATGCGAGCTTTTACTAAAATGCGCTCCTCTCGCTATAATATAATCCTCAAGTTGAAGTGTGGCGGCGGGCAAAAAGTCATTTTTATCAGCTAAGTTTTCAACACGACCATTTATTATATCAGTATAATAAATTTTTATTCCCGTCTCAATGCCAGCTTTTGAACCAGCCACAGTCATAAGCTCGCTTCCGCCTGTAATGTCCATTACACAATTTTTATATTTTTTTATAATACCAATAGTAACATTGTAAATTTCGTTTACATCGTTTATATCAACAGGCTTAGTTTCAAATATAATATCTGGCAAACGTCTTTTAAAACAGTTCTCAAGGCATATAAACCTTTTTCTGCTTATTATTTGTTTATCATATATAAATACAATTCTATCTGGTTTTATAGTAAAACATGCCAATATATTTTTAATTGTGTCTTTATCGTAAAACTCTATTTGTGTAATCATATATTTGCCCTCCTCTCTTAAATTATATTAAGCGTTTTAATCAATCATTTTATGTTTAATCAATTTCATCATCATTTAATTCATTTTCTTTTTTCATTTTGTTAAAAGCAGAACTAAAATTAAGTTTATTTGCTATAGCCGGCGCTAAGTCTATTATTTTATTTAAAGCATCCTGATTTTTAATATTAATAAGCTGAACATTGCCTTTTATTATAGCAATAACAGCGTTTGGCGTAACTTTAGCACCCATTCCGCCACCACAGCCATTTTTATTAGAGCTCTCATTTCCTCCGCCTGCACCCATTCCAAATGTAACCTCAATAAGAGGTATAAGTGTTACTTCTCCTACTGTAACAGCTTCTCCAACAACTGTTTTTGACGATATGAACTCTCCAAGTTTATTGCAAAGTGCCTCAATACTATCGTTTACATTAGCTCCCATTATAAACACCTCAATTTTTTATAAATAATATTATAGTTTTAAATACCGGTTTGATTTTTACAAACATTAATGCCGAAATTAATAAATAACCAATAGTAAATTTCCCAGCTAAATGTATATCACCAGCAAATTTAGCATTATCAAAATCTCCTTTTAAATCAATGCCATTAAAAACAGTTCCTTTTAATATACCGCATAGCGCCAATACATATCCTGTTTTATCTGGCTCTCCCGCGCCAAACTCGGCACATACATTTACGCTTTTAGGCATAACAGCTTTTATAAAACGTTTAGCAAACAATATCGCGCCAAAAATTATTGCTTTTTTATCTTTTAATGAAAGTGACATAAAATATTTTAAATCAACTTTTTGTTTGCTTTCTTTGTTTTTGGTATCTTTATTGTCTTCTCTTTTTGTTTCGTTTAAATCTATTTTTTCATATTTTTCTTTTATATTACTTATTTTAACGCGCTTTACATCAAAATCCTCGTTATAATTTTCATTGTCATTATGCCATACCTCATCATAATTTTCGTCAATTTTTTGTTTTTCAAAATTATTTGCACTCTCTAAATTTTCTGTATACTCGTAAACATTTGTGTCTGTTTGTTCGCTATACATTTCTTCTATATTATTTTCATTTTCAAAATCAATCTCGTCATTTTTGATTTTATTATATTTTTTGCGTTTATTATCAAATATTTTTTTTCCAAATATTTTTAAACACATTTCCAAATCGTCTTTATATTTTAAATTAAACTTAAATATACCAAATATATAACTTAAATCAAAACAGAAATATGTATATTCTTTATTTCCGCATTTTACAGCGTATTTTATTTTTGATACAAGCGCAATAAACAGCGCCAAAACGACAATTAAAAACACGCACAAAATTATAATTCCAATTATTTTTAATATAAAAAACATCAAAAATCACCCACGTTGAACTTTTTTGAGTCTTTTAACAACAAATAAGTTATAAACAAATATAATACCTGATATTACAAAAAATACAATGCAAATTCTCAAAAATGTATCCGAAAAAAAGCTTTCTGGAACCATGTTAATAAGTTTACTTTCGGCTGGGTCTAATAGCCAAAGGTCGTTATTAAAAAATATTTTATGAAAAATAACAAACGCCTTGTTAAAATTAATAGCCGCCGATGCCGCTATAATTAAAAACAATACCCAAAACGTGCTAAATACAACAACAAAAGCCTTAGCATACTTTTCATACTTTATATTATTAAATAAACCTACACATAACAATATTATTAAACCTATAAAGCAAAAACGTCTTATAAAAACAGCACTTCTTACAATACCTCTAACATCTTTCATATGTGCTTTTTCACGCTCATTAAAAAAAGACGAATTCTCAAACTTTTTTATTTCTTCAACATTTCCTGTTTTCATGTAATTTATAAGTATTTCCATTTCTCGCTTTAATGTGTCTTTGTCAAAACCAGTAGTCATCTCACAATTATTTTTATCAAACTCATAATCATAATAGTCCATATCTCTAAAAGCCACAATATCAAAAGACGATAAAAATACAATAACAATTACAAATGTTGCGCATAAAAAAGGTAATATTTTTTTCAATTTATTTCTCCTCTATAAGTTTTTGTCCTATTTGTGAGCTCTCCCATTTTTGGCTTATGGCATATGCCACTATCTCACTGTACAATTTATAAGCTCTGTATTTTCCAAAACACATTCCAGCTATATACATATTTTTGTATTTGTCATTTTTTAAAAACTCGCTGCTTAATAATATAACGCCATTATTATTACTGCTTACAGCTATAATGTACAAATTAAAAACTGGTATATTTCTTTTAATGCTATAAACAACGGTTTCAATATCATCAATACCACTTACAAAAACATTATCAATAAAATTCATATATTCCCTCCGCAATTACTCAAGGGTTTGTTACATTTTATAATTTATAAAATTCTGTTTTAAATATATATTTAAGTGTATCATAAAAAATTTTTTATTACCACTATTTGTCTTTTTTTATAATTTCTTTAATACCTATTATAAGCAAAAACACGGCGAACATATTTCTTAATATTTCCCCGCTTAAAGCCATAGCCAACAGTGCTCCAACAGCGCAGGCTGGCACAGCAGTTATAACCATAGGTTTTAAAACACTTTTTTCAATATTTCCTTTTTTGTTGTGTATTATAACAGCCGCTAAAGCTGATGGTATAAAATAAATTAAGTTTATGCCCTGTATTTGCTGCTGTGTATAATCAGTAACAAACGTAAGCATAGGTATAAGCAAAGTACCCCCTCCTATACCCATGCCGCCAAATATACCCGAAAACAATCCCGCTAAAAATAAAATCATAACATAATCATCCTAACCGCTGATATAATCATAAATATACCAAATATTTTGTGTATAGTATTGCTTGAGAACCTATCAAGAATTACAGCACCTATTATCCCGCCTATTATTCCGCCAGCAGATGTAACTATAACGCTTTTTATAAGTATGTTAGCTTTAAACAGATATATTAAAGCCGATACCACAGAAACCGGAAGTATAACGCCTACGGCTGTCGCGTGACTTTTTACAGCCTCAAGTTTGCCGTATTTTTCGAGAACATATACCGCTATAACTCCTCCTCCAGAGCCAAAAACGCCGTTTACCAAACCTGTTATAATGCCAAACACAAATTTTTTTGCCTTATCCATTATGTGTCCCCTTAATTTAGTTTTATAACTATATTTTCCAATAAATTAAAAAGATATTCTATTATACTCTTTTAAAAATTTTAAAACTTTCAGACTTTTTGCTCAACAATTATATAACTTATTTTCTCATTTAAAACCATAGAGGGTGGAAATCTCGAATTTGCAAAGGGCGAATTCCGCCTAACCCCTACCCTTTGCCCACGCCATTAGTGGCAATATTATGGCTGTTGATAAGTTAAACTTACTGCTCTTTTTTTATTTTATAAAATAGTTAATAAAAGCCTTAAAATTAAAAGTCTACTTATTAATGTTTCATCTTTATTTAAACATTTGTTTATGTTATACTATTACAAAAATTACAGGAGTAGTATATGAAAATACTTTTAACTGCCTTAAACGCCAAATTTATACATTCATCTCTTGCAATACGCTCGCTTAAAGCCTACTGCAAAGATATTAACAATATTGATATACGCGAGTTTACAATAAACCACGATAAAGATTTTATAATTAGAGAGTTATTTGAGTGTAAACCAGATGCTATAGGCTTTTCTTGTTACATATGGAACATAAATATTATACTTGAAATAGCCAGTAACATAAAAAAAGTGCTTCCAAACACATTTATATTTTTGGGTGGTCCAGAGGTGAGTTTTGACAGCCAAAAACTACTTTCTAAATTTAGTTTTATAGACCTTATAATAAGAGGAGAAGGCGAAAAAGTATTTTATAACTTAGCCAAAGCGCTTATAAATAAAAACACTTTCTCAAATATAAAAGGCATTACATACAAAAAGGGCAATGAAATATTATATAATCCTCCCGAAACTGAAATTATGCCAGACGAAATACCTTTTTCAAATTTTGATTTGTCAGAAACTAAAATCCGTATAATATATTAGGAGTCGCAAAGGGGTTGTCCTTACAACTGTCAATTTTGCCTGTCATCAACAGAAAACAGCTTGAGGTTTTTATCTTTAGAAAGAGTAAAAAAAGATTTGTACTTTTTTATAAAAAATAATGTAAAACAGGTTAAATTTGTTGACAGAAGTTTTAATTGCAACAAAAAGCACGCCCATGATATATGGCAATACATTATTGAAAATGACAATGGCTTTACCAATTTTCATATGGAAATAGAAGCACATACACTTGAAGACAGTGAAATTGAGTTTTTAAATACCGCAAGAAAAGGACTTTTTCAATTTGAGATTGGCGTACAGTCAACAAATCCAAAAACACTTTCAGCAGTAAAACGCAATGGTGATTTTGAAACACTTAAAGACAAAATTAAAAAAATAAAATCAAATGGTAATATACATATACATTTAGATTTAATAGCTGGTCTTCCATATGAGGATTATAAATCATTCAAAAACTCTTTTAACGATGTTTACTCTCTTAGACCAGAACAATTACAGTTAGGTTTTTTAAAACTTTTAAAGGGTTCGGGGTTAAGAGAAGATGCCGACAAATACGGTATAGTATATAAAAACAATGCGCCTTATGAAGTGCTTTACACAAACGATATTGATTTTGAGCACATGCTTAAAATTAAAGGTATAGAAGAAATTGTGGAGCTTTACTACAACTCTTTTAAAATACCAAATACAGAAAAATATGTCTGTTCACTCTTTAAAACGCCATTTGACTTTTATGAACAGCTATATAATTATTGGTACAAAAATGGCATGCACAAAATAAACCATAGCCGTCAAGAAATATATAATATATTTTATGAGTTTTGCGTCTATTGCAATTTTAGCTATGAAACAAAATTAATTATAGCCGAACTTATTAAATTTGATATACTGCTTTTAGACAACATAAAAACAGCGCCATACTTTGCCCCATTCAAAACAGATGACGAATATAAACACAAAAAACGCACATTTTTTAATAACTTAGAAAATGTAAAAGAGTATATCCCAAATTTAAGCGGATATACGCCCTCACAGTTATCAAGAATGTGCCATATAGAGCATTTTAATTACGATGTTACATTAGATAAACCTAAATTAAAAAACACTGATATTTTATTTAATTACAGCAATAGGTCTATAATAACAAATCACGCACAATATTTTAAAATAAACATATAACCGGAGGATAAAATGGAACAAAATGAAAGAGTAACCCAAATATTGTCACTTCTTGATGAGCATTATGGTCCCGCAAAATGCTATCTTACCCACGATAACGCCTGGCAGCTTTTAATAGCCACAATATTAAGTGCCCAATGCACTGATGCACGTGTAAATATTGTTACAGAAGAACTTTTTAAAAAATATCCATCAGTAAAAGCGTTTGCCGAGGCTAATTTGGATGAGCTTGAAAACGACATACGCTCTACTGGTTTTTATCACAATAAAGCCAAAAATATAATATCATGCTGTCAAAGTTTACTTACAAATTATAATGGAGAAGTGCCAAGCGATATTGACAAACTTACGTCTCTTGCCGGTGTTGGACGAAAAACAGCCAATGTTATACGTGGCAATATATACAACATACCAAGCATTGTTGTTGACACTCATGTAAAGAGAATTACAAACCTTTTGGGTTTTACAACAAGTCAAGACCCCGTTAAAATAGAGCATGAACTTATGGAAATACTTCCTAAAGACCATTGGATAAGCTATAATACTCAAATTATAGCTTTAGGACGAGCCATATGTATAGCCAGACGACCAAAATGTGACGTTTGCTTTTTATCCCATATTTGTCCACATTTTAATACAAAAATAAACTCACAGTCTAATTAAATTATCGCCTAAAAGCAGAATTAGCAAAAAACTTTAACTTAAAAACCAACATTTTTACAAACAAAACAAAGAGCTTTAATGAAACAAAGTTTTCATTTAAAGCTCTTTTACTTCTTTTATTTCAATAAAAGAAGTAAAGTTGAGACAAAGCACAAACATTTTTTAACAATCTGTTCTGTCTAAAAGTTGGGCATTAATTATTTAGTTTCTATTATTGTGTTTCCTTGCCATTTGCTTAATAAATTACCTTTATCGTCAAATTTAAGCTCAAAAGCCTCTCCTATTGTCTCTAAATCATTACGCTCTTTTAAATCGTTATAAAGACTTTCAGAAACAGCCACATATTCAAGTGAATTTGTATCCTTTATAAACAAAACTTTAGCGTCATCATCATTGTCAATACCTATAGTACCAATAGCTGTTTTAAAAGCCTCAAAATCGTTTTCAACTACACATGGTATACGCCCTTGCTCCAAACACATAGACGACACTGAATTTAAAGAGGTATCTCTTACATTAATTTTATCATACACTTTTTTAGGTATAACATCCGCCAAGCCTATACCAATAGCGTTTCCATGAGACTCTTCTGTAAGGTTAAAAACAGCTATACGGCTTATTTTAGGCTCTTTTGGCTCTTCCTGACCCAATATATATATTCTACCAATAACTTTTGTATCAATACATGTTCCCGAAATATTCTTTCCGCCGTTTTCAATTAAAAGCGTATCAGCCTCTTTTACTGGAAGAGCGGCTTTGTGCTCTTTTACATCGGCTAAAAGTCTTTTTTCTGTTTCAAACAAATTTTGCGGAATAACAGCCTCTATATGGTTTAATTGATGTTTCCAGTTTTCTGTTACAGCAACGCCAAACAAAACAGGAAGTTTTTTAAGCATAACCTCTCCCGTTTGTCTTATAACATTTCCAAAACCGTATCTTAAAGCGTATCTATGAACTGTTTGACAGCCTTTTGGGTTGCCTATACCTATAGCCATCAATTTATAAAGCCCGCTTTCGGTTACATCCGAAAAGTCGGTGTGCATTTTAATTCTGTTTACAAGTATTGTTCCGTCAAAACTTAAAGGAAGTTTATTTCCATAAACATTTAAGCCACTTTCTGTTTTTCCATAAAAATCGCTCTCACCGCAAGTAAGTATCTCAGCTCCGACAGTTTTTTCAGTTATTCCAAGTCCTGCTAAAACTTCCGCCTGTCCTTCTGATGTTCCACCGCCATGACTGCCCATAGCCGCAAAAACTACAGGCACACCGCCTTTATCTCTAACAAAATCTACAATGTTTTTAACTATATCTCTAATTTGGTCAATACCACGGCTGCCAACAGCTATACCTATTTTTTTATTTTTTAAACTATCAAAATCATAGTCCAAATTTGACAATTCATTTTTTACTGCTGTTTTTACATCATCAATTTTTTGTGTATTTTCTCTAATTTGGCGTAAAATATAAAATTTCATAAATACAACTCCTTATCATAAACATTGCTCCTTCCTTTCTTGAAAGAAAGGAAGCGAAAGAACTTTAACTTTTAATTAGTATATACAAATCTTTACAACAAACCTATTTCACATTTACTAAATAAATGTATACCTTTTTTTATTTCTTGAAACAAAGCAAGTGAAAGAACTTTAACTTTTAATTAGTATATACAAATCTTTACAACAAACCTATTTCACATTTACTAAATAAATGTATACCTTTTTTTATTTCTT
>CATJUP010000153.1 GCA_949743655.1 uncultured Eubacteriales bacterium | reverse complement strand
ACCAACATCCGCTCTTTTAAGCGCCGGACTGTCGTTTACACCGTCTCCAGTCATACCAACAACAAGGTTCATTTCTTGACAAAGTTTTACCATACGGCTTTTATCTGTAGGCAAAGCCCTTGCTATAACACGTATTTTTTTAAGTTTAGATTTAACCTCATCATCACTCATTTCGTTAAGCTCGGCTGATGTAATAGCCATATCACCGTCATTAAACAAATTAGCCTCTTTAGCTATAGCTATAGCCGTTTCTTTTCTGTCGCCTGTTATCATTACTACTTGTATTCCGGCTTGCTGCACTTCTTTTATGGCATCTTTAACCTCTGGTCTAACATCGTCTCTTATTCCAACAAAACCTATTATAACTATGTCATCATTTATTTTATTTTCCTCAAGAGTTTTTTTGCTGTAACCAAAAGCAAGCACACGCATAGCTCTTTCAGCAAGCTCATCAATTTGCTTGTTTATTATGTCAATATTTATGTCTTTTTCATTTCCATCGCTGTCCATATATTTTTTAGCGCTTAAAATAAGTTTTTCTGGCGCGCCTTTATAAAAAGTTTTTCCGTTAATATATGCTTGACTAAATTTATTTGCGCTATTAAATTCTTGCTGTTTTAAAACTTTATACTCATCATTATTTAAAAGTGAGTTATAAGTTTCTTCTCCAATAAATTTAAGCAATGCTTGGTCAGTCATATTTCCGCCTACAACATTATGTTTATTATCAAACATAGAGCCGGAATTTTTACCTATACACACATTAAGCATATTTGTTATATTTTTGTTTTCAGGCAAGTTTAAATTAGACAACTCTATTTTTCTTGCCGAGCCGTCAAAAAACTCAACGATTTCAAGCTGACCTTTTGTTATTGTACCTGTTTTATCGCTAAAAAGTATATTAAGCGAACCAGCCGTTTCTATACCTATAGACTTTCTTACAAGCACATTAAGTTTATAAAGTTTTCCTGTATTTTGCATAAGCACAAGCGCTATAACAAGTGGAAGACCCTCGGGAACGGCGCACACTATAATTGTTACCGCCACTGAAACAGCACTCATAAAATTTTTTAAAACATTAACCCAGCCTGTAGCTAAATAAGCGTTAAGCCCTCCCGAGAGCCATATATAATGTACAAAGTATGCAAGAGCAATAAATATTCCTCCCACATATCCAAATACTGATATTTGGCTGGCTAATTTGCTAAGTTTAACTTTAAGAGGAGAATCTGGCTCTTTATCACTCATATCATCAGCCATTTTGCCCATCATAGTATTTTCGCCTACTTTTTGAACAGACATATATCCTTCGCCGTCCAAAACAGTAGCGCCCCTAAATAGGCTGTGACTGTCAACAAACGTCTCTCCTGTTATGCTTTCGGGTATTTTAAAATCTTCAGCGGCGGCTGTTTTTTTGCACTCTTCTGCCTCTCCATTAAGAGCACTGTTGTCAACTGATAATCTTCCATTGCAAAGCACGCCATCGGCAAGTATTTTGTCACCGGACTGAAGAACTATTATATCGTCAACAACAATCTCATCAACGTCTATAACAGTTAAAACTCCGTTTCTTATAACTTTAGCGGTATCCTTTTTTTGTGACTCTTTTAATTTTCTGTAAGCATTATCGTTAGCCACACCTGTTTTAGCTGATACAAAATTAACAAGTAAAATAGCTATAATTGTTCCTACAGGCTCATACCATTCTGTTTGACCAAGAAAATACATTATAAGCATAACAACTGCTATAAAACAGAGTATTTTTATCATAGGGTCGCCAAAGCCTTCTAAAAACTGTTTAAAAAACGTTTCTGGTTCTGCCTCTTTAATTGCGTTTGAACCAAAATTTTTTCTGCTTTCTTCTACTTGCGCGTCATTTAATCCAATAAACTTTTTATCCATATTATACCTCATATAAAATATATTTCTGACTGTTTAAAACACTGAATTCAACTCCAACACTGTCAATAGATTTACTATTAATATAAAATGTACTCATAGTTTTATTCAGTCAGATTTTTATAAAAGTTTTGGGAACTTTCACACATATTATACCCGTAAAAGTTCCCTCAAAACAATATAAATATTAATTTTTACATATATCTTTTAGAAAGTTCTCCCAAACTTCCGTCTGTGGTAGCTTGTCCAATAGGGTTAAACTTCCATTCACCATTATGGCGGTAAACTTCGCCAAAAATCATAGCTGTCATTGTATCATAATTTTCGGAAAGATTATATCTGCAAATCTCCGAGTTGTTCCTTCCGTCTACAACACGTATAAAACAATTTTTAATCATTCCAAAATCCTGGTTTCTTTTTTGCGCTTGATATATATTTACAACAAAAACTATTTTGTCATAATTTTGAGGCACACTGTTTAACTCCACAATAATCTGCTCGTCATCTCCATCACCAGCACCAGTAAGATTGTCTCCCATGTGTATTACCGAATTAGACAAATGCCTTAAATTGCCAAAATAAACTATATCTTTTTTATCAACAAGTTTTCCGTTAGAAAGTATTAAAGCCGAGGCATCACAGTCTATAGCTTGAGGTTTTGGAGCGAAAAAGCCTCTTTTTATTTCAGCCTCATCCCAGCCTAAACCAATTATTATACGGCTTAAACCAGCGTTATCTTTAGTAAGGCTTATTTTTTGTCCCTTTTGCAAATTTACAGCCATAATTTAAACCCTCCAATGTCATTTAAACATCAATCAACATCAACGCCAAAACTTGCACACAGTGCCGCTAATCCGCCTTGATAACCACTGCCGATTGCGTTAAATTTCCACTCGCCGTTATTTTTATAAAGTTCACCAAAAACAACAGCCGTTTCTATAGAAAAGTCTTCTGTAAGGTCAAATCTGCAGAGCTCGCTGTTATTTTGGTCATCACATATTCTTATAAATGCGTTGTTTACCTGACCAAAATTCTGACGGCGTTCCTCTGCTTCATAAATTGTACATGTAAATACAATTTTGGATATATTGTCAGGCACTTTACTTAAATCAACTTTTATTTGTTCATCATCGCCCTCACCTTCTCCAGTAAGGTTATCGCCCATATGTTCTACAGCACCGCTTTTGTGTTTAAGATTGCCATAAAATACAAAATCGTCAGATGATAATACTCTTCCATTTTCTCCAACCAAAAAAGCCGCAGCGTCAAGGTCAAAATCAGCGCCGCTGTCAAACTGATTTACATCCCAGCCAAGACCAACCATTATTTTTTTAAGTCCTGGATTTCCTTTAGTTAAACTTACTTTTTGTCCTTTTTGAAGATTTACTGGCATAATTATTCCTCCCTTGATTTTTAAGTATACATTCCCATTGCTTTCATTTTAAATGCCACTGTAATAAAAATATATATTATAGCAACATATATTATAATTTTCATTACCCTCATTAAATATATTCTCTCTCCTTAATAGAGCAAATTTTTATAGTTTGCCAAATTTTTGGTTAAACTCCTCCTTTATAGCGTTAAGCCTAATTTGGTCTGCTTCTCTTTGTTTTTTAGAGTTTTCTTGTATTTGTCTTGTTTCTTCTATACCGCCGCAAATAATTTTCCATGTATTTTCAAGAGTCTCTATTTTTATAGAACTTCCAGAAGCGAGCTGTGCCGTAAGTTTAGATTGATTAGCTGTGTTTTGAGCATTTTTAATAAGCATCTCATTTGTCTTTTTATCAAGAGCGGACATAGCTTCTGCCTGTATTTTTTGCCTTTTGAGCAGTATAGCCTGTGAAAGAGCTTGTTTAAAAACAGGAAGTGTAATTATAAAAGCGGAGTTTATTTTTCTTATAAGGTTCATATTACTAAACTCCATTGTTTTAATCATAGGCACAGACTGCATAGCCACACTTTCTGCTGTTCTTAAATCTTGAGTTCTTTGCTCAAGCATAAGTTTAGCCTGCTCAAGTGAAGTTATCTCAAACTGTATAGAGTTATCGTTTGTAGTTTCAAATTCTTTTTTACGCTGTTGAATATAATTTTCTATCTCTCCCACTCCCTGTTCACCAGCGAGTATATATTTTTCAAGTTCATGAAAATACTCAACATTAGCTTTAAACATATTTTCAAGTTTTTTGTTAGACTGTTTTATCTCGGACTCATACTGTTTAAGCTGAACATATATTTTGTCGATTTCTCCACCCATTGTTTGATATTTTCCGAGTATTTTTTCGATTTGTTTTTTAGCGCCTCCAAAAAGTTTGTCAAAAATACCTTCTTTTTCTTTAAACTCGTCAATATCAAACTTGTCCATTATTTTAGCAAGAGCATTAAGCATTTTACCCGAATCATCTATTTGGCTCATATTCATACTATTTAAAATAACATCTGACGATTTTGATATATTTTCAGCTACCTCAGCGCCAAAAGATACTATTGTGTCAAGGTCATCAATATATATTTTACTTGCTATCTCGTCAACCTCTTTAGAACCCGTCATTGTTTTGGCAAGTTCTTTTTTGTCACTAATAATGTCAAAAGGCTGTACCTCCACAACTTCACTTTCAACAGGAGCTGCAGTTGTTTCTTTGTTTTCGGAGTTAAAATTTAATCCCATTAATATCATTCCCTTCTAAAGAGTTTTTCAATAATGCCCTTTTTTTGCGCTTGATAGTTATATTTATATAAGTCTGGCTTAACAATATCATACATAAAATCGCCTATATCATAGTTATTAAAAATATTTTTTGTATAATGGTTCTCTATTATTCTATATCCCGTAGGTACAAACAAAGCTATGTCAAAGCCTATAAAATAAAGAAACAATATAACTATGCTGTCTTCTAAACTAAATAGCTTGTCATCCGTTGATAAAGCTATAATTTTAGGGTTAATTTTTGTAAAGTCAAAATTTTGTATAAGCCTTGCTATTTTTACATCTATGTTTAAAATTACTGATATAATTGTAAACTCAGTACCATTTACAAATGTTCCCTTTATAATTTGGCTGTCTATAACAAGCTGAAGTTTATCAAGTATATACTCTTGTGTTTCCTCTCTAAATATTCCAAATTTATATATAGGGCTGTTTTTAATTTTGTCTCTTTGAAGTTTTCTATTTTTTAAAAAACTAACACATAAATTTGTGTTTTCTGCTCTTTGAGTAAAAGGTATATTATCTATAAGTATAGTCTCTTTTGTCATAAGTTTTTTAATATCCGCCCAATAAGAGTTTATATCACTGTTTTTAACTCCTGACACTTTACATATAATTGTAGGCATTATTACACTTTTATCAATTATATCAAAATTAGGGCGATATTTTAACTCCTGAGACCACAATATATATATCTCCTCATACATTGTTTGTATAGGTGTAGCCATAGCTGTTTTGTGCTGTCTGTCACGGTATATACCACTGTCTTGATACAACAATGTGTCAAGTTCTCTTTCAGCGTTATAAGCCGTTGTGGTATATTTTATATCAGCTATACTTTCTGGAAATTTTTCGGCTTTAAGTGATAAATCAAATTTTTTTACAAAAAGCCTTTTATCTTCCAAAATGCAGTCACGCGATAAATCCGTGTTTATAACAAATACATCAACAGGCATATAAGATAAAAATTTTATAAATAAAGCCTCAAATTTATTTTTGCATATCCCAAAATATATAAATACTGGAATATCGTATTTTTTACAGCCCTTAAATATATTGTATCTTTCAAAATACACAGCTAAATATATGGCTTTATTCTTAATCCTGTTAATATTTGTGTCGTTTTCATTATTTATTACATCAACAAAAGCCTTTATAATATAGTCTTTAAACTCGCCTGTGCTTATTTTTGGCACTATACTCTTTATAATATTTTCTGTACTGTTGTAATTTCCGTTAAATTTTGATATTTCATCAGTAGATGGAGGCTGAATATTATTTATAACAACAACTTTTCGTTTTAAATCTTCAAGTTTTGTTTTCCACTTAAAAATATCTGTCAAATACGATACTTTGTCATAAACTCCTTCAACTTTTACAAACATGTTATATATATATTTGTCATCTCCCCTATCGGAAAATGGTTTAATGCAGTCGTCAAACACTTCACCGCTTATCCATGTGTTAGTCGAACAAATTTTAGTCGAACTGTTGTTATATAATGTTGATATTTTAAAGTCGCTTTCGGCTTTTTTAATTATTTTATCAGCACTATAATCGCTTGGAAACGCTTGTCCCTTACAATTATAAATATATGAGTACTTTAAACCACTGTCAATTTTACTGTAATATTCATCGCCGTTAATTTCTAAAATAACAATATCACAACCTGAATTTGAAAGTATATCAAGCATTTTAAGCTCATAAACACTTATGTCGCCAACATAAAGTATTTTAGGCAAAACATCGTTACCAATAAAATTTAACACACGCTCAAATTTATAATAAAACCAACACATAAATTTTATATATATATTTTTAATAATACTGTCATTTTTACCTGCAAGTTTTATTTCGTTTAGAGTGGTATACAACGCTTGTGATATATTATCTAATTTATCACTGTTTATTCTTGGCATCCATTTATAGAGCGATTTTTTAAAAAAGTTAATATTCATTTCAAAACCCAAACCCATAATCTCGTTGTAATAAGATAATTGTTTCTCATTTGGATTTTGTATTTTTCCATCTATAATAACACCCAAACGCATAGCCTTTTGGGCGTATTTTACTAAAAA
Source organism: uncultured Eubacteriales bacterium (assembly GCA_949743655.1). GTDB lineage: Bacteria > Bacillota > Clostridia > Lachnospirales > Anaerotignaceae > Neoanaerotignum_A. The sequence continues at coordinate 3,513 of CATJUP010000153.1, read as the reverse complement.
AGTCTCTACATCGCTATTATAATGCGCTATTCTATAAAAATAAACGCTGTTGTTACCTCTCTCGTTTAAATTTATAAAAAAGTCATCTAAATTACTAATTTTAGCTTTATTAAACATATAAATCACAGCCTATTATATTTTTTTACCTAAACTTAGCTGTTTAGCCAAAATAATTTACTAAATGCAAATTTTATATATTTCTAAATTTACCATTTATAACAAAACCAAATATACCACCTATGATACCGCCCACTATATGTGTAATATTTGACACATTATCATTTACAAATATTCCGTCATATATCTGAGCCGATATATAAATAACTAAAACCAATATAAAAGTAAGAGGTATTTTTCCGCTTTTAACCCCTGTAAATGATGACAATATTATAAAAGCAAAAACCACTCCACTGCTTCCCAAAAGAGCCGCATTAGGAAAAAACACAAAATTTACAATTCCCGTTACAACAGCAGTAACAATTATAACAGCAATAATATTTTGGCTTCCATATTTTTCTTCCAAAAGCGGACCTATAAGCAAAAACATTGTCATATTAGCGCTTAAATGCTGCCAGTTAGCGTGTCCAAATATATGACCTATAAACCTTAAATATGTAAGCGGCTGGCTTAGAGGCGCTCTATAAACTGAAAACAAAATATTATTAGAGAAGCCGCCCGTTACATGGTTGATAAAAAATGTTAAAACACATATAGCCGCAAACACAAGTATTATAGGTGAATTAAAAGATATTTTGTTTAAAATATTTTTCATAAAAACTCCTTTAGAATACATATAACATAAAACTTTAAATAAACAAAATAATGTCTTTTTTAATTTTTTATTTTAGTATACCACATAAATTTATTGTAATAAACAAATATTGTTATATATCTGTAATTTTTTTAATAATACCGCATGCTTTATAATTAATAAAATTATAACTCTCAACAACCACACCCTTTTCTTCTGCTAAATGGACCATATGTTTAAGCATAGGATTTTCAATATCACTTTTATTTATAAGTATTTTCCATGGAATACGCCTTAATAAAACTCTTGTCGCCTCGCCTATACCTGGTTTTATTAAATTTATATCGCTTATACCAAATTTTTTAGATATACTTTTTACCTCATCAATACCTTTTACAGACGGCTGTTTTAATATTTTGTTTTTATCACAAAAATCAAACTCATTTTCTATAGCGCTTAAAAAATTTTCAGATAAATCATATTTTTCAAGCTCTTTATAATAAACAGCGCCATGAAAATCATCGCTCTTTATTATATCATCTCTCAAAAATGTTCTGCTTATAAGCCCCGATACTGTACAGTTAAGACAAGAGCTTGGTATAAGTATATCCTCATGAGTACCGCACAAATTTGTAATGCCAGCGGGGTCAGACACAACAGCTAATTCTGAAGATATTCCTTCAAATTCCTCTAAATCTTTTTTAAGCTCGTTTAATATAGCTCCTTTACCTATCCAGCCATCAACAAACTGAATAGCATTGGCGTTATGTTTTTTAAGTATAAAATTAACAGCGTTTTTGTCTATTCCACGTCCTCTTATTATTGATATAGCGTAATGCGGTGCGTTTATATTGTACTTTTTCAAAATATATCTTTTTATAAGTATACCTATAGGTATTCCAGCTCTTGCCAAAGAGACAATAACAACATTTTTACCTTTTGAGTCAATTATTTTTTCCGCCACACAAGCTACAGCATTGGCTGTTTGGTGTGAGTAAATATTAAGTGCCTCTTTATAAGCCTGCATGTATTTATCACTTGGTGAATACTCAATAGGTAACATTTCACTATAATGCTTACCATTTTGTATAAGGCGTTCTCTTTCCTCGGCAGATTTAGGCATTACCATTCCTGTTATGTCTTTTAAAAGTATTGTTACATCTTCTTGGCTATATGAGCTTATCAAATTAACACCACCTGAATAATTTTATGTTTTTATTTCCTGCGTTTTTAAAAGCGTTTATAATAGAATTTATACCAATATTGTTGTCAATATCAGCATCAGTCACTATAAAAACATAGTCGTATTTTTTTAGGTTATAAATAAATGTAACTCTATCAATATTATACGGACTTATAATTTTATAACGAGAAAAAAGCGGATACCCCTCATAATCACTTGTAAGTATAGGGCTTCTTGTAGTAGCGTGAAAATTAACTTTTAAGCCTGTTTTTTCAAGCTCTAACGCCGCTAAAAGCGCTGGGTACATAAACTCTTCCGTTCCAATAACAAGAATATTTGAGTCTTTCGGAATATCATTTTTTAGTTTTAATTTTTGAGCAAAATCCTGACACGCTTTATAATAATCAATTCCATTTGTTAATAATCTTGGATTCACAAAACCGGTTATATAATTTTTATCAATATCAAAATTATATACTGTATCAGCTATTATTGTGTTATCATTATATTTAAATCTGTCTGCTATACTTGCGTAATTTTCATTTTCAGTTTTTTCTAAATACAAAACATCAATACCATATTTATTAAATTTATTAACGCTCTCACTATTCATTCCATTTAATATTGACACCGCCATAAAATGTATATCGTCTGAATATTTTTTAATCTCGTTAGCAAGTTCCAATATAGTATTTCCTGTTGTAATTTCATCGTCTATAAAAACTATTTCACTTATTTTATTTAAAGTATCAATTAAATTGTTTTTAACAAGTTTTTGCTCCACAGCATGGCTATGCCTTTCAAAAAAATAAATATACTCAGCATTTTTTATATTCTCTCTTGTTGTTTGTATATAAAACGTATCTTTTATATAACAAGCTATGTATGCGCCTATAGCCGTGGCTGTTTCGGCAAAAGATATTATTAATGTTTTTTTGCCACATATTTTTTGTTTTACTTTTTCAGCAAGAGCATTAAAAAGCTCCATTGTCTCATTAGGGCTTACAGGAACATGTTTTCCCTGTTTTGGATTTACAATAATATAATTTCTTTTTGTGTTGTTTTCTCTTTTAGCTATTTTTACTAAATCGTTTAAATCAAAACTCATTTAATTTTTCACTCCATATATTTCAGCCAATATAAGTGTTTTTTGCGCCCATAAATTATGTGTTTTATACTCGTTCATTCTGTTTGACGTTTTACTTCTTCCAACTAAAAGCTGACTGTTGTTTTTCATATCAATTACGTTAAGCGCGTCATTATAATCGTTATTATCCACTTTAAAAGCCTCGTTGGCTATTGGTATTTGGCTTGGGTGTATTAATGTTTTGCCTATAAAACCATTAATGCGGTCAAGTCTTATCTCTTTTTCCAAACCCTCAATCCATAAATTGTCATTTCCCAAAAAATATTCCCACACTGGACCAGATACAACATAATCTGCCGAAAAACAAGTAGCTATGTCACCTAAAACACTGTTTATAGCCGATATTTCATAAATTGTTTCATATACATTGTGTCTTACTCCCAAATTTTTGCAAAAATCATTTGCTCCTACTCTTACATTAAGCACATAATT
>CATJUP010000152.1 GCA_949743655.1 uncultured Eubacteriales bacterium | reverse complement strand
TTTCCTCTCTTGAACACTGCTCATATTTCTCAACAATGTCATACATAATGTTATCAGCTACATGAATAGCTCCGCTAAAAACATCAATTACAACATTGATACCGTTCATACTAAATTTATGTATCATGATTTTTTTAATCACTCCTCAAATTTTAAAAAATAAAATTTATATTCCAAAAATAAACTAATATAACCTTTTTATGATATTACATAAATGTATTTTTTTCAATATTTTTATTGTTAATTTTTAATTTTTGGCATAAAATTTTAAAACCGCGCTCATGCGCGGCTTTAAATATCAATTTCTATATAAATTTCATCATCTCTTTTTTTAATCTGTTTATTATTCTTTTTTCAAGCCTTGATATATAAGACTGTGATATTCCAAGCATATCGGCTACCTCTTTTTGTGTTTTTTCTTCACCATTAGAGTCCATTCCAAACCGCAGATTTACAATTTTTTTCTCTCTTTTACTCAATCTTGAAATCGCTTTTTTAAGTAAACTTTTATCAACCTCGTCTTCTATTCCGCGGCATATAATATCCGAGTCTGTACCAAGTATATCGCTTAAAAGCAGTTCATTTCCTTCCCAATCCACATTAAGAGGCTCATCTATTGATACTTCAGTTTTTATTTTAGAATTTCTTCTTAAATACATAAGTATTTCATTTTCAATACATCTTGACGCATATGTGGCTAATTTTATTTTCTTTTCAGCTTTAAAAGTATTTATAGCTTTAATAAGTCCTATTGTTCCTATTGATATAAGGTCTTCAACATTAATTCCAGTATTTTCAAATTTTCTTGCTATGTAAACCACAAGTCTTAAATTTCTTTCTATAAGTATAGCTTTTGCCTGTTCACCATTTTCTGTATTAAGCGTTTTAAGCATTGCTTCTTCCTCTTTAGGCTCAAGCGGAGGAGGAAAAACATCACTTCCACCTATATAATATATTTCTTGTCTTTTACCAACAAATCTTATTTTTAATGTCTCAATGTTGTATTTTAATATAAAATAAAAATACATCAAATTCATAATTTTGTCCTCCTTATTTTAAAATAGTCATCGCTTGATATTATTGCCTTATAACCTCCTTGACAAGAAAGTATTCCGTTATAAAAAGCTATGTCCGCATCATAAAAAATTCCCTCTTTATTAGAAAATATAAACTCAGCTTTATCGGCTTTAAACACTTTAACACTTCCGTTTTCTTTTCCAAGAGACGAATAATTTAAACTGTAAAACTTATCATTTAAATTGCTATTTAAAACCATGTCGTTAATATCATTTTTAAAAAGAGGAATTAATGCTCCACTTTCAGCCACAACAAGCGCTCTGTTACCTTTGCCCCTTAAAAAACTTCCACTGTCTATAAGCGCTGTCAGCTCAACACAAAATCCTTTGTTAAAAATTTTAACACGGCAATATCTGTCTCTTTGAGAGTATGCCGTATCTATCCATCTACCTGAAAATTTTATAAATATGTATACTGATATTACGCAAATTACAATAGCAAATATTGTATACTTTCCGTATCCTCTTCCAAAATACAGTGCCAGTGCTTGAGGTATATTTGAAAAATATAAAAGCCATATTACAATGCCACCAAGTGTAAATGCTGTAATTATCATTATCAGCGAAAGCTCTAAAAACCGCATCAAAGAGCGCGGTTTAAAAACTATATACAGTGCCGCTAAATTTATAACGATTGTAAACAAAAAACTATATTTTATAAACCCACTAATAATTAAAAAGCAGTATGTAGCTGATTCGATTAAACATGCTAAAAGTACCTTTTTTTTATAAAACACGCTTTTAGATATAACACTTGTAATAAAAAATATAACTATGTCCATTACAAAATTTATAACAAAACAAACATCTATGTATATTGTCATTCTTTTTCACCTGATAAAATTATACTATTTCATAATCAAAAAAAATGTAGAACGTTGTTCAAGTGTCCTACTTTTGTATGTCAAAATTATATACATAAAAACAAAAAAGGCTTATCTGTAACAGTATAAACTACCCTTTTCCCTTTTATGTCTTTTAATTAAATTTTTGTGTATTCTATTAAATAAAATTGTTTTATACATAATATTTAATTTTTATATTGACTTTTTATATCTTAATAGTTAAAATAATTAAGGTATTAGTCTCAGTAGCTCAGTTGGATAGAGCACACGCCTCCTAAGCGTGGGGTCGGAGGTTCAACTCCTCTCTGGGACGCTATAGGGGCAAGCTAACCGCTTGCCCGATTTTTATATAATTTAAAATCTGTTATTCTGCAATTTACTTAATTTATTACATTATTGTTTAAACAAAAACCCTGCTGTCATGTCAATATAATTTTCTCCAGTGTAGTCTTTAAAAAGTTGTTTTGTTTTTGTTTTAAATTCCTCAGCGCTTTTTGAGTTTTCAGCTATATCCTTTATTTTTTTGAGATATTCTATTTTTTCATCAATTGCCGTTTGCGTTTCTGGCTCATAATGGCTTGTAAGCACAAGTGAATAATTTTTATATTTATAATCATTCATTTCAGCAAGCATATTGTCTATATGTTCAATAGAAGTTAAAATATTATGGCACTTTGAACCCATCATGTGGCGATAAATACAATTAATTTCTGGTATCTCAATGCTATAAGCGTCATCTTTAGCGTCAATAATTTTAAACTTTATTCCTCCCAGCTCAATATCCTGTCCAATATTTATTATATTAGCGTTTTCAGGCATTTTAGCAGATATTTCACTTCCAAAAGTCACAATAAATCCGTCAACTAACAAACGTATACTGCCGCCTTCTTTCCAGTTATTTACAGCATTTTCTGTGGCGTAAACATCAGTATCAAATTTATCATATCCGTTAGGATGATAAGCCATAAGTGCTCCCGCAATATTTTTACCTGATAACTTTATGTATTCAAATAATTCATTAACATTATATTTAAATGCTGTACCTTCAATAATTACAATATTATCACCTTTTTCAATAAAATAAGTCACATCATTTAAAGCATCATTTGACAAATAGGCATTTAATTTAATATTTCCAAAATCGTATACTTTTATAGTTCCAATATCAAGTTTTACTTCACTCACTGATATATTAGTGTTTTCTAATACATTATTTAAAAAATTTCTGTTTATCATAGTATTACCCCTCTCAATAAATGTTTGCTCGTTTACAATATTTCCATTCAGATTAATTTTTCCATAACCAATAATAAAACTCATTTCTGTACCATTATAATTTACCTTAACTTTATTTAAAGCAGAGTTATAATCTACTGTACCTCCCTTATCTTCTATAACTGACCTTAAAGGTATATTTTCGTTAATATTGGCATAAACGGCTGACGGAATAGTAATAGCCGCTATAATAGCTGCTGTACTTATAAATCTGGTTTTATTAAGCTTTATCATTTTTAACTCCTCCTTTCTATATATTCCTTTAATCTGCATTTTGCTTATTTGTAATATTAATTATTACAACAGCCAAATAATACCATTATATTATTGTAATGTCAATAGTTACAACACGATTTTTTTTATATTTTTTTAGTTTTGTATTTAAACAAAAATGGTATAATTTACATTGTTTTTAGGTACATAATTCCATATAATATTAAAGAGTATAAATTAACACTTCTTAACAAATACTATTTTCACTAAAAAGTGATATTTGATAACAGATTTTATCTTTATCACTTATGAAATTTATAAACAGGAGGATATATTTAATGAAAGCTACTGGGATTGTAAGAAGAATTGACGACCTGGGCAGAATTGTTATACCAAAAGAGATTAGGCGCACTCTTCGTATTAGAGAGGGTGACCCTTTAGAAATATTTACAGACAGAGAAGGTGAAATAATACTAAAAAAATATTCACCTGTTGGCGAGCTTGGAGTTTTTGCCAAAGAATATGCTGAAAGTCTTGCCCAAACAGCCGGACATATAACCTGCATACTTGATAAAGACCACATTATAGCAGTTTCAGGCGGTTCTAAAAAAGAGTTTCTTGAAAAACATATAAGTGATGCTATGGAAGAGTGTATTAATTCAAGAAGCACACTTAATGCCAAACGCAGTGATGGAAATTTTGTTCAGGTACTTGAAGATGAAAGTGACGGAAATTATAATTATCAGCTTATAACACCTATTATATCAGAAGGTGATGTTATAGGAGCAGTTATGTTTTTATCTCCAGATAAAAAAATGGGCGAGATAGAAGGTAAATTAGCCCAAACAGCAGCCGGATTTTTGGCTAAACAAATGGAGCAATAAACTTATTTAGTTTAATATTTATATATTAAAAAAGCCCTGTTTTTCAAATTGATATAACAGGGTTTTTTACATAAAAATATATCTATAGCTCTTATAGTATATTGTGCTAATTTATATTATATTTTTCAATCCCAAACTTTACTGTTTTGCTGTCTAAATTGTCAAATTAACCTAAACAAAAAACCAGCATAATTGTAACTATTAATTACAACAATACTGGTTTTTAAAATTTAAAATTACAATTATTTAAGTGTAACTTTAGCTCCAACTTCCTCAAGTTTAGCTTTAATAGCCTCAGCGTCTTCTTTAGAAGCCGCCTCTTTAATTACCTTAGGAGCGCCATCTACAGCCTCTTTAGCCTCTTTAAGACCAAGACCTGTTATTTCTCTAACAGCTTTTATAACTTTGATTTTTTCAGAACCAACATCTGTAAGCTCAACATCAAACTCTGTCTTCTCGTCAGCAGCGGCAGCCTCGCCACCAGTAGCAGCTACTACAGCTACACCAGCAGCAGCCGATACGCCAAATTCTTCCTCACATGCTTTTACTAAATCATTAAGCTCTACAACTGTAAGTTCTTTTACAGCAGCGATAATTTCTTCTATTGATAATTTTGCCATTATAAGTACCTCCAAACATATTAATATACAATTTTTTATTCAGCAACAGTATCTTTTTCTGCAATTTGTTTAATAACACGTGCAAACGATGACATAGGACTTTTGAAACTTCCAAGGAGTCTTGAAAGAAGTACATCTCTTGAAGGAATACTTGCTATAGCTTTAGTACCTTCAGCGTCATAAACTGTGCTCTCGATAACGCTTGCTTTAAACTCAAGTTTATCAAGTTTTTTAACAGCTTTATCAAGTATGGCAGGAGCTGTTGTAGCTTCACCATAACTAAACGCAAAAGCACTTGGACCTTCAAGGTATTGAGCAAGCCCCTCAAACTGAGTATCTTTTACAGCCAAAGTCATCATAGTATTTTTATAAACTTTATAGTCAACTCCAGCTTCTCTCAAACTTTTTCTAAGCTGTGTATCCTGTTCAACAGTAAGTCCCCTTGCGTCTACAACAACAACAGAGGCTGCTTTTGAAAGTTTTTCTTTAATTTCGTTTACTACTACTTGTTTAGCTTCTACTTTTGCCATTATTACACCTCCCTATATTAAAGTCAAAAAAATTTTTCATTTAAACTCAAAAAAGTCTTTCTGCTCATAGACAGAAAGACTTTGTTAAACAAAACCAAAATTCCTCGGCGGGCAAACATTCGTTTTTACGCTTAACGCGCCTGCTGTCTACGGCAATATTAATTTGACTTCATAATGTTACCACATACATTAAAATATGTCAACATTTTTTATTCTGTAATTTTAGCTGTATTTATTTTAATACCAGGTCCCATAGTAGATGATATTACAACACTTTTTAAATACTGACCTTTAGCCGCCTGTGGTTTTGCTTTTATAATAGCACTCATAAGAGTTTGGAAATTTTCTGTCAACTTTTCTGAACCAAATGAAACCTTTCCTACAGGTACGTGGATTATGTTTGTTTTATCAAGACGATACTCAATTTTACCAGCCTTAATATCTTTTACAGCTTTAGCTACATCCATTGTAACTGTTCCAGCTTTAGGGTTAGGCATTAATCCTTTAGGTCCAAGTACACGTCCCAAACGACCTACAACACCCATCATGTCCGGTGTAGCTACAACAACGTCATAATCAAACCAGTTCTCATTTTGAATTTTAGGCACAAGTTCTTGTCCGCCTACAAAATCAGCCCCAGCGGCTAAAGCCTCGTCAAGTTTATCTCCTTTTGCAAACACTAAAACACGTACTTTTTTACCTGTACCATGTGGAAGAACAACAGCGCCTCTAACCTGCTGGTCAGCATGTCTGCCGTCAACACCCAAACGAATGTGCGCCTCAACAGTCTCGTCAAATTTCGCTACAGATGTTTGTTGAACGAGAGCTATAGCATCGGCTGTATCATAAACAGTAGCACTGTTTACAAGTTTTGCTTTTTCTAAATATTTCTTTCCTCTTTTCACTTTCGTGTCCTCCTTATGTGGTAATATCGGGAGTAAGTCCCTCCCACCAAACAAACCAAAACAGTTTTACTCTTCTACAACTATTCCCATACTTCTCGCTGTTCCGCAAATCATACTGTAAGCTGTATCAACAGAAGCGGCGTTAAGGTCTGGCATTTTAAGCTCAGCTATTTTCATAACTTCAGCCTTTGGTATTTTAGCCACCTTAGTTTTATTAGGCACTCCAGAACCAGATTCAATTTTGCAAGCCTTTTTAAGAAGAACGGCAGCCGGAGGAGTTTTTGTTACAAATGTAAAACTTCTATCAGCATATACCGTAATTACTACTGGAATAACAAGACCAGCCTGCTGTGCTGTTTTCTCGTTAAATTCTTTGCAAAAGCCCATAATATTAAGACCATGCTGACCAAGAGCTGGTCCAACTGGCGGAGCTGGTGTGGCCTTACCTGCCGCGATTTGTAATTTAATATAACCTGTTACTTTCTTTGCCATGTCGGCACCTCCTATAAATGTGGTAAATAACGGGGATTTTCCCTCCCACGCGCGTAAACGCGCAAAACAATAAACAAATTAATTTTAATTAGTCAAGTTTTTCAATTTGACCATAATCAAGTTCAACAGGTGTTTCCCTGCCAAATATAGAAAGCGATACAACAACAGTACGTTTACTCTCGTTTATTTCTTTTATAATGCCTGTTGACTCGGCAAAAGGTCCATTAGATACTCTTACTCCCTCGCCTAACTCAAAGTCAAAATTGAATACGCTTGTCTCAATGCCCATAGCGGCGACTTCACTGTCAGAAAGAGGTACAGGCTTGCTGCCAGGACCTACAAAACTTGTAACGCCTCTTGTGTTTCTTACAACATACCAAGTTTCGTCATTCATTATCATTTTAAGAAGTACATAACCAGGATAAGTTTTTCTTTGAACTACCTTTTTTTGACCATTCTTTTCTTCAATCTCATCCTTTAAAGGAACGCATACTTCATAAATTTGGTCCTGCATACTTCTATTTTCGACAATTTTTTCAATATTGGCTTTAACTTTATTTTCGTATCCAGAATACGTGTGAACAACATACCATTTGGCTGTTTGTTCGGTTTCTTCTGGTATACCGCCGTTTTCAGAGTTAAAATTCTCATCAGACATACTATCCATCCTTCATGCCTATCAGTTTAAAACATTAATAATAAGACTTTGCAACTGAGTAAAAACAGTATCCATACAGAATATAACAGCGCCTATAAAAATTGAGGTAATAATAACAGTAACCGTTTTTTTAGCTACATCATTTCTGTTTGGCCATACTATCTTTTTAAATTCCGCTATATGGTCGCTTACTATATCCGAAAAACTCGACTTTTCTTGTTTTTTGGCTTTTACTGTGTTAGTTTTCTTTGTTTCTTTGTTTTCGTTTGGACTATTTGTGTTGTTTTGATTATTTTCTTCCATAAATCCACTCATCCTTTAAAACTTAATTATTTTGTTTCTTTGTGCAAAGTATGTGTCTTGCAAAATCTGCAATACTTTTTAACTTCCATTCTGTCAGGCTGAGTTTTTTTGTCCTTTGTGGTTTCATAATTTCTCTGTTTGCACTCTGTGCAAGCCAAAGTAATTTTGGTTCTCATAAAAAGTTGCACCTCCATAACTCAAAGATATTTACGCATAAAAAAAAGACTTTCGTCTAACGTTGTTAATTTTATCATAAACAACATTAAGTTGTCAACATATTTTTTCAAACAACTAACACTCTATCTCTTCTTTTCTTGAAAGAAAAGAAGCAAAAGAACTTTAACTTTAAATAGTTCACACAACAAATATATCTCTTATACTTAAAAACAAGCAAAAGAACTTTTAAACAAAAACTTTGTACTATTAAAAGCATTTATTTTTTCCACTAATGTCCTGTTCTTTTTCAAACTTTAGACACCGCAAACAAATACTGACTATACTTTGTTTCGGTCAAAATCTGTTAAGCGGTGTCTTGTTAAATTTATAGCGCTATTATTACTATTTTATATTTGTATATGTCGCGTTGTTTTTGCGGTAAGAGTCATTATCTTTTTGAGCTAATTCCGCTTTTACAGCGTTAAGTTTACTTTCTAAATTTTTTATTTTACTTTCATCACCCTGTTTTTGAGTCATAAGTATTTGTTTTCCTAATTCTTCCATTTTGGCTTTAAGTTTTTTTATTTCTCTGTCAACTTTTCCTGTGTCGCATATTGTTTTTGAGTCTTCTCTGTTGTCGTTATTATTTTCTAAACTATTAACATTTTTGCTCTCTGCATATTTATTATCGTCTTCATCACTGTAAGGCTCAAAACTAATGCTATCGTCAGCATTAACAGAATATATGCCTGGCGCTTTTTGTTCGTCACATTTTGTATACGTATCAAAATTTTTATAATCTTTGTTTTCCTCATATTCATTTTCAATATTTTTATTATTTACATCCTCATTTTTAGTTATATTGTGCGCATTTATATTGTTATTTATATAACTTGTGTCTATAGCTAACATACAAAAATCACAACCTTTCAATTAAAACGCTATTTATAAAACTACATTATAAATTCAATTTATTTAGCTATATATCTCCCCTCTTTCTTAATCAAAAATACGTAATGTAACTAGCCCTAATATTAAGAGTATATTTTTAATTAAAAGGTTTAAAATTATAAAAATTTTTCCAAATTTTTTATTCCTTTATCAACACTTTTTCAATTTCAGCTACATACATCGTGTGATAATCTTTATCTGGATAAAATTTATCTATAAGCGTTTTGTCAACAAAACTTTCCTCTTTTATTTCTTGCGCAAATAATTTTTTACATATAAAAACAATATTTCCCTCATCAAAATAAGGAACATTATCTTCTTTAACTACAGTAAGCCCTGCATTTTTAATTTTGTCCTCATCGCGTCCAGAAACTGTACCACAATAATTAAGTGTTTCTCTATACTTATCTCCTAAAACTGTGAGAGAAAACCTCTCCGAGCTATCCACAAACTCTTTTGTGTATCTTTGAGGACGTATAAATACAAATGCTGTTGGCTTTGCCCACATTATTCCAGCAGCTCCCCATGACGCTGTCATTGTGTTTATTTTTCCTTCATTTTCCGCCGTAACAAGAAGCCATTCTTTACCTATCATATCAAATACATTTTTACTAATTTCCTCTGCTTTTATTGTTTTAAACATTTTTATTCCTCCTGCTTTTTAATTCATCCAAAAAATAATCTGGCACACTAAGATTGCCATTGCCTTTAGCTAAATATATTCCGCTTTTATTTAAACCATGAAAATCACTTCCACCGCTTTTAGCAAAATTATATTTGTTGGCTATATTTGTAATTTCGTATTGCTGACGTGAGTTATAAGATGAATACATTACTTCTATTCCCTCAATGCCTTTATCTCTCAAATCTTTTGCCATAAGCTCTATTTTTTCAATATCTATTCTATAAAGAGTTGGATGCGCTAATATGGGCACTCCTTTAGCGTTTTTAATAAGCTGTATACACTCCTCTGGTGTTGGTAGTATTCGCGGAACATATCCAGGCATACCCGCTGAAAAATATTTATCAAACGCTTCGTCTTTTGTTTTTACATAGCCCTTTTTTACCATTAAAACAGCGTAATGGGTTCTGGAACAACTGCCTTTTTTGGCTATAGCTTTTAATTCTTCATATGTCATTGGAAAACCAAGCTCTGTTAAACGTTTTACCATTTTTTTGTTGCGCTCTATACGCTGTTGAAGTATTAAATCCGTTTTTTTATTAAGAGCCACGTTTTTATTATCTATAAAAAGCCCAACAATGTGTATTTCTTTCTTTTTATCTATAAAAGGCGACTCATAATAAGCCGCAAGTTCAATGCCGTTTATTGTGTTTACATTATATTTTTTTCCTGCATCATTAAACTCGTCAAGCCCTTTTAAACAGTCATGGTCTGTAAGCGCTACAGCCGAAAGTTTATTTTCAAACGCCTCTTTAACTATTTCCTCCGGCGAATATGTTCCGTCTGAATAGTAAGAATGTGTATGAAGGTCCACTGTAGAATTTGTATTCATTTTTTTACCACCTCATAATATATTTAATCATAAATTTTTTGTATAAGCAATGAATATTTTAAATAAAAGCTAAGTAAAATTGTAAAAAGGCTAAAGGAATGATTAATTTATGAAAACGGTTCCAAATCAAATACAATCAAAAAGCGACAGCATTTTATGGAGTTTTTCAAAAGCTATGCTATTAGCTTTATTATTCTCGGCGGCGGTATTTTTAATATGCGCTTTACTTCTTACTTATACCGAATTTAACGAAAATATTATATCTCCTATATCTTTTGTTATAACTATAATATGCTCGTTTTTTGTTGGATTAAAAACATCTTCTAAAGCGTCAAAAACAGGTATAATTTGGGGCATTTTATCCGCTGCAGCATACATAT
>CATJUP010000151.1 GCA_949743655.1 uncultured Eubacteriales bacterium | reverse complement strand
TGTTTCTAAAAAATACAATATTAAAAGGCTCTTAAAAGCATGTAAAGAATATTCTGATTTTACAAAAAGGAGAATTACATTTGAGTATTCTATGATAAAGGGAGTAAACGACAGCATTGAAAACGCCAATGAGCTTGCCTCTATATTAAAAAATATGCTTTGCCATGTAAACTTAATACCTATAAATGATGTTAAAGAAAGAGGTTTTGTAAAAAGTGATGATTATAGAATACAAGATTTTGCGGCGGTATTAAATTCTAAAGGTATACAAACAACAGTAAGAAGGAAACTTGGCAGCGACATAAACGCCGCCTGTGGACAGCTTAGACGTGGGTATATGAATAGCAGGAGGTGACCGCTAATGAACGCTGTGGGAAAAAGCGTAACGGGTTTATTGCGGAAAAATAACGAGGACTCTATATTTGTTTCTGATAATAATTTTAGACTTAAAAATGTTTATATAGTAGCAGACGGAATGGGAGGGCATAAAGCGGGTGAAATAGCCAGCAAATGCTCTATTGATATTTTTACTGATTTTATAAATTGCTGTGATGAAAACGAGTTTGAGGACGAAAACATACTTGATACTTCGGTTGATGGCGTTAAAAAATGCAACTCAATAGTATTTAAAAAGTCTAATGAGGATGAGAAACTTGACGGAATGGGAACTACATTTACTTGTGCTGTTATAAAAGATGAGATTATGTATGTAGTTCATGTTGGTGACAGTAGGGTATATATGTTAAGAAACGGCATTTTAAAACAATTAACAAAAGACCATTCTTTTGTTATGGAAATGCTTAAACAAGGAAAATTAACTATTGATGAAGTTAAAAATCATCCTAACAAAAATGTTATAACAAGAGCTGTTGGAAGTGATGAAAATGTAGCTGTTGATACAGCTATAGAAAAACTGCAAAAAGGCGATATTATTTTACTTTGTACAGACGGGCTTACTAATATGATTAATGATAATGTTATAACCGATATACTTAACAGCGGAAATGACGCTGATAGTATTTTGGATCAGCTTATAAGCTCTGCTAATGAAATGGGCGGTATTGACAATATATCAGCCATTATAATAGACATGAGGTGAAATTATGTTTCTTAATGCTAAAACTGTGTTAAGCGGACGTTATGAGATACAAGAAAAAATAGGCTCTGGCGGAATGGCGGTAGTTTATAGAGGAAGGGATTTAAAACTTGATAGAAATGTTACCGTTAAAGTTCTTAAAGAGGAGTTTACACATGAGGATGACTTTAAAAATAGATTTACAACCGAGGCGCGCTCTGCGGCAAGACTCTCTCACCAAAATATTGTAAACGTTTATGATGTTGGAGAGGATAACGGAATATATTACATAGTAATGGAATATATACATGGGGACACTCTTAAAGAAATAATACGAGAAAAAGCGCCTCTTGATGAAGTGGCGACTTTAAGTATAGCAATACAAATGGTATCAGCACTTGATAACGCTCATAAAAATGGGGTTGTTCATAGAGATATAAAACCTGAGAATATACTTATAAGCGTTGATGGAACTATTAAAATAACAGATTTTGGTATAGCCAGAGCGGCTGATGTATCTACAGTAACTGTTACAACAAATGCTGTTGGCTCTGTTTATTATTTTTCACCAGAGCAGGCAAGAGGCGGATATGTAGATGAAAAAAGTGATATATACTCCGCTGGAATAACGATATATGAGATGCTTACGGGACATGTACCTTTTGAGGGGAATAACTCAGTGGCTATAGCGCTTAAACATCTTAACAGTGATATACCTGATATAAAACAATATAATCCAAATGTCAGCGATGAACTCATATCGATAGTAAAAAAAGCTACAGCAAAGAAAAAGGATGACAGGTATAACTCAAGCTATGATATGCTTTCTGACTTAAAACTTGCGCTTGCTGAAAAAACGGCTTTTAGGAAAAATAAATCTAACGAAAAAATTGAGAATAAAGAAAATGAAACACAAAATAATATTATTAATATTAATGTTATGGAAGATATAGGCGGTGAACCAGAGCCAGAAGAAATAATAAAAGTGGAAATTAGCGGCGGAAAAAACAGAAATAAGCCTTATGATAATTTAAGTAAAATTGATGATTATATATCAAAAGATGACGATTATGAAACAGATGATTATGAAGATGAGTATTATGAAGACGATTATGAAGATGAAATTGATTACTCGCCAAAGAGAACAAATCAGAAAGAGGTGGTAAAACAGTTGAAGCAATCCGATAGAACAAGAAATGACGACTATTATGATGAGGATGAATATTACAGAAAAAAAGAAAGAAAAACAATAATAGCAGCTGTTATAACAGCACTTATAATTATAGGTGTTATAAGTTTTTTTGGAGCTAAATTTTTATCAGGTCAAGGCGTTATAAATAATGACGAGCCACAATCATCGGCGGGTTTAAATGATAATGAGAATAAGAATGAAGTTGAAGTTCCAAACTTTATGGGATATACTATTGACAAGGCTAAAAAAGAGGCTGAGGAAGCCGGTATAAACATAAATGTGGCTAAAAGTGAATACAGCGACTATGACGAAAATACTATTATAAATCAATCGCCTGAGGGTGGAGAAACAGTATTAGAAGGGCAAACTGTAGATGTTGTGGTAAGTCTTGGTCAAAAGTCGTTTACAATGCCAAATGTTGTTAATGATGAAAAAGACGAGGCTATAAGCAAAATAGAAGATGTATCAGGACAAAAACCAGATGTTGAGTATGAGTTTGACGATACTGTAAAGGCTGGTTTGGTTATAGCGCAGTCGCCGGAGCCTCAAACTCAAATGAAAGCAGGAGACAGTATTCTTCTTACAATAAGCAAAGGAAAAGAAGACACAAGCGTGGTTGTGCCAAATTTTGTTGGAAAAGATATATCAGATGTAAAAAATGAGCTTGAGTCAGTAGGACTTAAACTTGGCTCTATAAGCAGTGTTGAATCGGATAAACCTAAAGACCAAGTTATATCTCAGTCTCTTTCAAAAGGAAGTGAGGCTGAACAAAACAGCTCTATTAATTTTGAGGTAAGCAAAGGCAAGACAGAACAAGAGCCTGACGAAAACAACGAGGCAAATGAAAATAATACTCAGCAAAATGAGCAGGAAAAAACATTGGCGTTTTCGGTAAGTGCGCCTTCAACTTATACTGATATAGAAAATATACCAGTAAAAATACTTAAAATAGTTAATGGAAGTTCTGTTGAGGTGGCTTATGATGATAAACGTCCTCTTTCGGATTTTCCGTTTATGGTTAATATAAGCGGTTCTGGCACGGCAGAGGTACAATGTTATATTGATAATGTTTATCAATGGAGTGAAACAGTTGATTTTTCGGAGGGCAATTAATGCTTGATGGTACAATAGTTAAAGGAATAGGCGGTTTTTATTATGTAAATACTAAACAAGGCGTTTTTGAGTGCAGAGCAAGAGGAAAATTTAGAAAAGAAAAAATAACGCCTACTGTTGGTGATTATGTAAGTATAGAAATTTTGGATAAAAAAAACATGAAAGCAAGCCTTGATATTATAAAACCAAGAAAAAATGAACTTGTGCGTCCTCGTGTGGCTAATATTGACCATGTTATAATAATATTTGCCGCCGTAAGTCCAAGCATTAATTTGGATATACTTGACAGGTTTATTATACTTGCCGAAAAACAAAACATTGATATAACAATATGTATAAATAAAATAGATTTGGATATTGAAAAAAAATATATTAAGTATATAGATATTTACTCAAACGCCAATTATGATATAATACCTATATCAGCTAACAATGGTACTAACATTGAAAAACTTAAAAGCCGTATTATGGGTAAAATATCAGTTGTGGCAGGACCTTCGGGAGTTGGAAAAAGCAGTATTATAAACTGTATTAACCCCAATTTTACACTTACCACGGGTGATATAAGCCACAAAATAGAAAGAGGAAAGCATACAACGCGACATACAGAGCTTATGGAGATATTTGAAAATAGTTTTATAGTCGATTCTCCTGGTTTTACATCTTTATATATAAACGATATAGAGCCGGATAAACTTAAATATTATTTCCGTGAGTTTAAAAATTATAATGGTGACTGTAGATTTTTATCTTGCAGTCATATAAACGAGCCTGATTGCTGTGTAAAAGAACATGTAGGCAATGAAATAAGTGTTTTAAGATATGAGGAGTACAAAAAAATTTATGAAGAGTTAAGTGAGTTATGTTATGAAAGGAAGCGATAATTATGAAAACACTGTCACCATCAATATTATCGGCTGATTTTTCAAAATTAGCCGAGGAAATTGACGCTGTAAAAAGCGGAGGAGCACAGTATATACATCTTGATATAATGGACGGGCGTTTTGTTCAAAATATAACGTTTGGAGCGCCTATATTAAAAAGTATACGTCCTGTTACGGATTTGGTTTTTGATGTGCATCTTATGATTGAGGAGCCTGAAAAATACATATCAGATTTTGCCAACGCAGGAGCTGACATATTGAATGTGCATTTTGAGGCTTGTACAGATTTAAGCGGTGTTATAGACAAAATACATTCTCTTGGCTGTAAAGCAGGTGTTACAATAAGACCAGATACACCAGTTGAAGCTGTGGGTTCTGTGCTTAACAAACTTGATATGGTTCTTGTTATGACAGTTTATCCAGGATTTAGCGGACAAAAATTTATGCCTGAGGCATTGAAAAAAATACCGATACTTGTTAAAGTAAGAAAAGAAAGAAAACTTAATTTTGATATACAGGTTGACGGCGGAATAAGCCTTAAAAATATACGTCAGGTTATGGATTTAGGTGTTGACAGTGTTGTTGCTGGTTCGGCTATATTTGGCACAGGAGACCCAAAAGCAGCGGCGTCAGAGTTTATGTCTATAATAAGGGAGTATGAAACAAATTGAGAGCTTTTGTAATAGGAGGGGCTGATATAAGCGACTACTCGTTTTGTTATGACTATTTAAACAGCTATATTGTATGCTGTGACGCTGGAATAAGGCACGCTAAAAATATGGGCATTGTGCCTAACATAATAGTTGGCGATTTTGACTCGGCTGATAAAGAGGATATTGAGTATTTTAAAAAACTTAATGTTAAGTTTAAAAAATATAGTCCAAACAAAGATGAAACAGACATGGAGCTTGGTATAGATGCCGCTTTGGACGCTAAGTGTGATGAGATAGTTATAACCGGAGGTATAGGCAGCCGCATTGACCATACAATGGCTAACATGCAGCTTTTGTATAATATTAAAAAAAACAATTTAAACGCTGTTATTGTAAATGAACACAACGAGATAAGGCTTGTTTGTGACAATATAGTTATAAAAGGCAAAAAAGGAGATATAGTGTCTCTTATACCAATGACTCAAGAAGTGGATGGAGTAACGACACAAAATCTTGAGTATCCCTTAAAAAATGCCAAACTGTTTTTTGGAAGTAGGCTTATAGCCATAAGCAATGTAATGTTAGGCGATACAGCAAGCATAAGTATAAAAAGCGGCTGGCTTTATGTAATAAAGAGCAACGACTAATCCTTCCTTTCTTGAAAGAAAGGAAGCGAAAGAACTTTAACTTTTAACTAATGTGTGTAAATATTATTAACAGAGCTATTATAGTTTATGTTTATACAACAAACACATGTTACTTTCTTGAAAGAAAGGGAGCGAAATAACTTCAAATTTTAGTTAGTGGTACAAGTTTTATTAATAGTTTATTTTGATAGGAAAAACATTAGTTTTTACGTAATGAAGTAAAGAGCAAACAAAATTGCTTGAAAATCGAAAAAGCGAGTGGGTGTGAGCAAAACCCGAAAAAACTTTTTATACAATATAGAGCGGTCAAATATGACCGTTTTTTTGTGTTCAAAAAAAATGCCGTGAATATAATAAATACGGACGGAGGAATGATTATGGAATTTAAAATACTTGGTATAGTACTTGTATCGTTGGGCTTAGGTATGCTTATAGTAAGTTTTTTTCCATGGTGGGGATTTATAGCTGCTATTATTATGGTGTTAGCGGGAGTTTATTTAATTATTAAAAAATGTTGATTACATTAAAAAATGTGAGTGATTTATTTATTGCAAAACAAAAAAAGCTTTATTTTCAATACAAAAGTGTTTTGAAAACAAGGCTTTTTTATTAAGTAATAAAAAGCTATATAATCAAATGGCGCGAGTAACTTTACCTGAACGAAGACATCTTGTACAAATGTATATAGATTTAATAGTACCGTTGTCATTGATTTTTACTTTTTTAATATTAGCTTTCCATGTCTTGTTAGCTCTTCTGCTGACCTGACTACGGTTAATGCTAATTCTATGACCAGTCTGCATAGCTTTTTCGCAGATTTCACATTTTGCCATTACCTGCACCTCCTTAAATTGTACCCATGACACAACGCTAATATTCTATCAGAAATATTATTGTTTTGCAAGTAAAAAAATATTTTTTTATTAAGTTTTTTAATAATACTGGTCTTTTATTTTTTATAATTTTATGCTAAACTAAAAAAACACACATAATAACGTTTGTATAAGTGTTGTTAAAATGCTATTAGTATTTTAAATAAAGCTATAACACTAATTCCGTTAAGGAGGGATTTTTAGTGTCAATAAAAGTAGAAACTAATTTGGGAGTAATATCTATTGAAGAAGAAGTAATAGCTAAAGTAGCTGGTTATGCGGCTATGGATTGTTATGGAATAGTTGGTATGGCGGCTAAAAACATGAAAGATGGTATTTTTCAGCTATTAAAATTTGAGAGTCTTACAAAAGGAATAAAAGTATACACAAACGAACAGGAAAATACTATAAATTTAGATTTTCACATAATAGTTGAATATGGTACAAATATATCAACTATAGCTGATAATGTTATAAATACAGTAAGATTTAATATTGAGGATTGCTTTGGTATAAAAGCAGAATGTATTAATGTATTTGTTGAGGGAGTCAGAGTTGACTGATAGAAAGGAGTTTTGAGAGTGGAAATTAAAAGCGTTGACGGGCTTATGCTGCGAAGGCTTATTATAGCTGGCGCTAACGAGCTTGGACGCAACAGAAATATTGTGGACGCTCTTAATGTTTTTCCTGTGCCAGATGGAGATACGGGAACGAATATGTCTTTAACTATGTTTTCGGCGGCTAAAGAAGTTGAAAAATGTATGTCAAACGATATAGATGATGTTTTATCTCTATGCGCGTCAGGGGCTCTTAAAGGCGCAAGAGGCAACTCGGGAGTTATACTTTCACAGCTTATAAGGGGATTTTATAAAGCTGTAACAGGCTGTGGAAATATAAATGTTATCACTTTGGCACAGGCGTTTAAAACTGCAACTGAGACGGCTTATAAAGCTGTTATGAAACCTAAAGAGGGTACTATACTTACTGTGGCATCAGCCTGCGCGTTAGCTGCCCAAAACGTGTGTTTTGAGACTGAGAACATATGTGAGTTTATGGAATATGTTATTAATATTGCTGAAGAAACATTGGCTAAAACAACAGATATGCTGCCTATGCTTAAAGAGGCGAATGTTGTAGACGCTGGTGGAATGGGACTTGTATTTATACTTAAAGGCGCTTTTAACAGCATTAAAAGTGGAAAAGAAGAGACTCTTGAGCAAATACAAACAGGTATTACAAAAGAAGTTAATTTTGATGCTATTTCTTCAGTTAAGTCGGAAAATATAAAGTTTAAGTATTGTACAGAATTTTTTATTATTAAAAATAATGCGGGCAATAATGAAATTGAAAATTTAAGAAAATATCTGCTGTCAATAGGAGACTCGCTTATAGTAGCGTTTGATGATAAAACAATTAAGGTACACGTACACTCAAATCATCCAGGGCTTGTAATAGAAAAAGCCCTTGAGATTGGAGCTTTAGACGGACTTAAAATAGACAACATGCTTGTTCAACACAATAACAAAATTGATTTTAATACAAAAAAAGAAAATAAAAAGTATGGTTTTATAAGTGTTTCGTCTGGCGATGGATTTAAAGAAATATTTAAAAATGTAGGTGTTGATATTGTTATAAATGGCGGACAAACAATGAACCCAAGCACAGAAGAAATTTTAAACGCTATTAATAACGTAAATGCCGAAACGATATTTTTACTTCCTAATAACAAAAATATAATATTAGCGTCCGAACAAGCGGCAGAATTAAGCGATTTAAAAAAAGTAAATGTTATTAAAACAAAGTCTGTTCAAGAAGGAATTTCGGCTATGCTTAATTATGATGAGTCTATGGAAGAAGACGAGATAATTTTGGCTATGAATGAGGGTATGAATTTTGTAAAACCTTTGAGTGTTACTTTTGCTGTGAGAGATACAGTGATTGACGGACAAAACATAAATAAAAACGATTATATGGGTATGATTGGAGATAAAATAATTTCTGTTGAGAAAGATGTTTTATCATGCGTGAAAAATTTGGTTAATAAAGCTGTTGATGATAATTCTGAAATAATAACTATATATTATGGCGAAGATATTTCAAAGGGTAGCGCTGAAGAATTAAAAAGCTATGCCGAAGAAAAATTTAAAAATTGTGATGTAGAGCTTTATTATGGTGGACAGCCGCTATATTATTATTTAATTTCAGTTGAGTAAGTAATTTTAACCGTTTTGCGTAAGCCGTAAAACGGTTGATTAGTTTTTATGGTATTTGGAGAAAAAACATGCTGCTTAGTGATGATATTTCAGCTATAAAAGGTGTTGGAGAAAAAAAAGCGAATATATTAAAAAGTGCAGGTATTTTGACTGTGGGCTCACTTTTGGAATATTTTCCAAGAGATTATAACGACAGAAGCAATGTAAAATGTATAAACCAGCTTGTTGAGAATGAGGAAAATACTTTTGTGGCTTATGTAGATTCGGCACCAGAAAACACACATATAGGAAAATTGATTATAACAAAAGCAAGGCTAAAAGATGATACAGGCGGTATAAATGTTGTATGGTATAATCAGGCTTATATAAAAAAGGCATTAAAAAAGGATGAAAAATATATATTTACGGGTGTATACCATAAAAAAAATTATAGAAAAGAAGTTGTAGTATCAGAATTTGAGAAAATTGACTTAAACGAGCCAATAAATGCTGGGAGGATAGTGCCGGTGTATCCTCTTACAACTGGCTTAACTCAAAAAGTGCTTAGAAATATTATAAAAACCACTATAGTTGATATAAGAACTCAAATTATAGACTTTATGCCTGTTGATATAAGAAAAGAATATAATTTATGTGATAGAAATTTTGCCATAAGCAATATACACTTTCCTGAAGACGATGATAGTTTTTTTATAGCCAGAAGAAGACTTGTTTTTGAGGAACTTTTTGTTTTGCAAATGGCTTTATTCGTGTTAAAAGGTTCAACAGGAGTTAAGAGCGGACCTATTTTTAGTGTTGAGGGTGCGGAAGACATTTGTCAAAATGCTATGGGTTTTAATTTTACAAATGCCCAAAAAAGAGTTATTAATGATATTAAAAATGATTTTTTAAGCGGAATTGAAATGAACAGGCTTATACAAGGCGATGTTGGCAGTGGAAAAACAGCAGTTGCTATAACAGTAGCATTTATGGCTGTAAAAAGTGGTTATCAAGCGGCGCTAATGGCGCCAACAGAGGTGCTTGCTAATCAACATTATGAAACGTTTAAAAATTTTTTTGATATATTTGACATTGAAGTTTGTATTTTAAACGGCTCTATTAGAAAAAAAGAAAAAGACTTAATAAAGGCTGATATTTTAAGTGGTAAAGCAAAAATAGTAATAGGCACTCATGCTATAATTCAAAAGGATGTAGAGTTTAATAATTTAGGGCTTGTTATTACTGATGAGCAGCATAGATTTGGTGTAAAGCAAAGAAATATACTTTCTAAAAAAGGTAAAAACACTCATGTTATAGTAATGACAGCTACGCCTATACCACGAACATTGGCGCTTATATTGTATGGCGATTTATCAATATCAGTAATAAACGAATTGCCGCCAGGACGTCAAAAAATAGAAACTTATGCTGTAAATAGTTCATATCACAGCAGAGCATATTCTTTTGTTAGAAAAAATGTTGAGCAAGGCGGTCAGGCATATATTGTATGTCCTATGGTTGAAGAAAGTGATGTTGTGGAGGCAAAGGCTGTACAAACGCTTATAAAAGAAGTATCTGAAAACGATTTTAAGGGACTTAAAATAGCTGTACTGCATGGAAAAATGAAACCAACTGACAAAGAAAGTGTAATGAGAGATTTTGCAAATGGCAAAACGCAGATACTTATATCAACAACAGTTATAGAAGTTGGTGTTAATGTGCCTAATGCTACAATTATGCTTATAGAAAATGCCGAAAGATTTGGTCTTTCACAGCTTCATCAACTTAGAGGGCGTGTTGGTCGTGGAGATAGGCAATCATATTGTATACTTATAAGTGATGCTAAAAATGATATAGCCAAAGAAAGAATGAACGTAATGAAAAAAACAAACGATGGTTTTGAGATTTCGGAAACTGACCTAAAATTAAGAGGTCCTGGAGAGTTTTTTGGAACAAAACAACATGGAGTGCCTCAGTTTAAAATAGCTAATCTTTATAAAGATGCCGATATATTGTCTCAGGCACAAAAAGCCGCTGTTAAACTTAACAAAGACAATAATTGGAGAAAAAGAAAAAATTATGAGCTATTAGCTCAAAAAGTTGACAAGTTGTTTTTTGACGGTGAAAGGATAGAGTTATAACATGTCATAAAATAGAATGATTTTGAAGTATTTTAATAATTAACAAAATATAAATTTATTTACGTAATGTGTATAAAAATAATTATTTTATTAAT
>CATJUP010000150.1 GCA_949743655.1 uncultured Eubacteriales bacterium | reverse complement strand
ACAACCGCAAGTTGTTGAGCATCTTTTTGTCCAAAATAAGCCTTGTCTGGATTAACAATACTTAAAAGTTTTGTTACAACTGTGCATACTCCTCTAAAATGTATAGGTCTTGTCTTACCACAAAGTTCTTTTGTAACGTCTCCAGCATCAACATATGTTGAAAAATTATCAAAATACATTTCATTTGGTTCTGGGTTAAATATTAAATCCACACCATTACTTTCGCACATTTTACTGTCTTTTTCAATATCTCGTGGATATACTGATAAATCTTCATTAACACCAAACTGTATAGGATTTACAAAAATACTAACAACAACTTTGTCGTTCTCTTTTTTAGCTCTTTTTATAAGACTTTCATGACCCTCATGCAAAAATCCCATTGTAGGCACAAGTCCAACACTAAAGCCATTTTTTCTCCATTCTTTTATAACATCGCGAGTTTCATCAATAGTATGCAGCAGTCTCAAAATTTACACCTCATTTATATTGTAATGTTAGACAATAATATTGTTTTAGACATTATAAAACAGTAGCTCTGTTTTTTCAATAACTATTATTCTATTATACAATATTTTTCCATATACTCTTCCATTTTAGATATAACGTTAGAATATAGACCTTTTTGTTTAATATAGTTATAAATGTCAACAACAGATACTATAGCGTGAACATTAAGCCCAAACTCGTCTTTTACCTCCATAATAGCTGTTTTGCCACATTCAGCACCAACCTCACAACGGTTTACAGATATAAACATATTTTTTACATTTACATTTGCCGCCGCTTTAAGTATAGGCATAGTTTCTCTTATAGCTGTACCAGCGGTTATAACGTCTTCTATAATAATTATGTTGTCGTCGTCTTTTGGAGAGTAACCAACTAAATTACCACCTTCTCCATGGTCTTTTTTCTCTTTTCGGTTAAAAAAATATGGTTTGTCTATTCCATAGTCAGTATACATATTAGCTGCTACTGCTGCCGCTAAAGGTATACCTTTGTAAGCCGGACCAAACATAGCATCAAATTTGTCATTTAATGTTTCATTTATAATTTTGGAATAAAATTTTGACAATGTAGCTATTTGTTTTCCAGTTTTATAATTTCCTGTATTTATAAAATAAGGCGTGTTTCTTCCACTTTTAGTCACAAAATCTCCAAATTTAAGAACATCTGAGTCGAGCATAAATTCTATAAATTCTGTTTTATCCAAATTGGGCATTCATATCTCCCCTTTTAATTTTAACCAATAATTCCACGTATATCATTAATATCTTTTATATTGTTTTCGAGCATAAAATTCTCAATTCCATCTATTATATCAACTGTGGCATAAGGATTGTTAAAATTAGCTGTACCAACAGCCACTGCCGATGCCCCTGCCATTATAAACTCTAAAGCGTCTTCATAATTTAAAATTCCGCCCATTCCTATAATAGGAACATTTACAGCATTAGCCACTTGATAAACCATTCTTACTGCAACGGGTTTAATAGCCGGACCAGAAAAACCGCCCACTTTGTTAGCTAAAACCGATTTTCTTTTTTTTATATCAATTTTCATTCCCAAAAGAGTATTTATAAGCGATATTCCGTCAGCTCCGCCGCTTACAGCAGCCCTTGCTATTTCGGTTATATCTGTTACATTTGGCGTTAGTTTAACTATAAGCGGCTTTTTAGAATATTTTTTTACGCTTGATACAACCTTTTCAGCCATTTTAGGCTCTGTGCCAAATGTTATCCCGCCTTGACTTACGTTTGGGCACGATATATTAAGCTCAAACAAATCCACGTCAGCTTCCGAAAGCATTTCAGCCGCCTCACAATATTCCTCTATTGAGTGACCGCATATATTGACTATAATTTTTGTGTCAAACTGTTTTAAAAATGGAATATCGTTTTTAATAAAATATTCCGCTCCTGGATTTTGAAGTCCCACAGAATTTAACATCCCGCCATAAACTTCCGCTATACGAGGAGAGTTATTTCCTTTCCATGGTCTTGAGGCAACACCTTTTACTGTAATAGCTCCAAGTCGGTTTAAATCAACAAAATCAGCAAACTCACGTCCCGAGCCAAATGTGCCCGAAGCTGTAGTGACAGGATTTTTAAATTTAATACCGCATATATCAACCGATGTATTAATCATCCCAAATCACCTCATCACTCATAAATACTGGTCCGTCTTTGCATACTTTTAAATTCTGCCAGTCTCCGTCTTTTTTTACTTTAACGGCACAACCAACACAAGCGCCTATTCCGCACGCCATTCTCTCCTCCAAAGATACCTGAGCTTTAATTTTATTTTTCTCAGCCCATTTTGAAAGCTCTCTAAGCATTATTTTAGGTCCGCAAGAGTAAATAATTTCGCCTTCAGGCTTTACACTTTCAATAAGTTCAACAACATTTCCTTTAAAACCATAACTACCGTCATCGCTTGAAACATAAACTTTTCCAAACTCACTTAATTTTTCTATTAGTATTGGTTTTGTTTTAGCGCCCAAAAATATTTCAATATCACCCTTAATATTTTTGCAAAGCTCTACAAGAGGGGGTATCCCTATTCCTCCACCAACAACTATACTCTTTTTTATATTTTGGTCTATACTAAAACCATTTCCGCACGAACCCATTATTTTTAAATTGTTTTTAAGTGTGCTAAAATATTGTGTTCCCTTTCCAACAGTTTGATAAATTATTGTAATCCGTCCATTTTTAGCATCTATCTCATTTATGCTTATGGGTCTGGGGAGCAAACACTCCCCAATACCTGTATAAAGCTCAACAAACTGTCCGGCTTTTGCTTCTTTGGCTATTTTAGGGCACACCAAAGTCATACGATAAATAGTATTTTCGATTTCGGTATTTTCTAAAATATCGGCATATTCAATATATTTCATTTAATATCCTCCAAAGCTATGGCGCTAACAGTTTCAGTAGTAATTTCACTGTCCATAACGTCCACAAGAGCGTTAGCTGTATCGAGCGAAGTAATAAGCACTATAGAGCATTCCGCCGCTGTACGTCTTATTTTAAACCCATCGCTTGCCGCCCTATTGCCTTTGTTAGGTGTGTTAATAATAAGGTCAACCATTCCGCTTCTTATTGTATCAAGTACATTAGGCACACCCTCACTTATTTTTCTTACAACTTTTACGCCTTTAATTCCTTTTTCCTCCAAAAACTTAGCAGTGCCGTCTGTCGCCAAAAATCTGTATCCAAGTTTCTCAAGTTTTTGCGCCACAGGCAAAAAGTCATCAAGGTCATGAGGTTTTATAGTAACAAGAGCTGTTCCATTTTTACGAGGAACAACTGTTCCTGCCGCTAAAAATCCCTTATAAAGAGCGTTTTTCAAATTTCTTCCAACTCCTAATATTTCTCCTGTGGAACGCATTTCAGGTCCAAGACTTACTTCTACCTGTGGAAGTTTTTCAGTTGAGAAAACAGGCACTTTAACACAAACCGTATCCGGCTCTGGGCATATACCGCTTGAGTAGCCTAAATCTTTTAATTTAGCGCCAAGCATAACTTTTGTTGCTATATCTATAACAGGCACTCCCGTAACTTTGCTTATATAAGGCACTGTACGGCTTGAGCGAGGGTTTACCTCAATTATATTAAGCTCTCCATGATAATCTATAAATTGTATATTTACCATACCAACAACTTTAAGCGCTATTGATATTCTCCTTGTTTCGTCAACAATTTGCTCTTTTATTTTATCCGATATATGCTGAGGCGGATATATAGATATTGAGTCTCCAGAATGCACACCAGCTCTTTCAAGGTGTTCCATAATTCCTGGTATAAGTATATCCTCACCATCGCATATAGCATCAACTTCTATCTCACGTCCCAAAAGGTATCTGTCTATAAGCACAGGGTTTTTGCTGTCTTTAGCAAACGCCTCCTGAAGGTACTTTTTAATTTGAGTTTCATTATATGTTATCTCCATACCCTGACCGCCAAGCACATAAGACGGGCGTACAAGCACAGGATAGCATAATTCTTCAGCAGCTTTAAGTCCCTCTTCAACAGACCATACGGCTTTTCCTTTAGGGCGCTTAATATTAAGTTTTTCTAATATTTCATCAAATTTTTCTCTATCCTCGGCAGCATCAATCTGTTCTGGCTTAGTTCCGTAAATAGGTATGTTCATTTCTCTAAGGAATTTTGCAAGTTTAATAGCTGTCTGTCCTCCAAACTGCAATATAAGCCCATCTGGTCTTTCTTTTTCAACAATATTTAAAACATCTTCTTCAGTAAGAGGCTCAAAATATAGTTTGTCGGACGTATCAAAATCTGTTGATACTGTTTCTGGATTATTGTTTATAATTATAGTCTCAATGCCAGCTTTTCTTAAAGCCAAAACGCTGTGAACAGAACAATAATCAAACTCAATACCCTGACCTATTCTTATAGGACCAGAACCTATAACTATTACTTTTTTATTATTACTTACAACAACCTCATCTTCTTTATCGTAAGTTGAGTAATAATATGGTGTTACAGCCTCAAACTCTCCAGCACATGTATCAACCATTTTGTATACTGGAATTATTCCATATTTAACTCTCAATTTATATATATCCGGTGGTCTTACACCAATAATATCTGCTATACCTTTATCCGAGAAACCTTTTACTTTATATCTTCTAAGTGTTTCCTCGTCCAAATCATCTATAGTTTTTTGTTTAAGCTCTTCTTCCATATCAACTATGTTTTTAATTTTCTTAACAAAAAACTTATCCATTCCGGTTATTTCACAGAGCATATCAGTTCTGTAACCTCTCCTTAAAAGCTCGGCAAGGTCAAAAAGCCTTTCATCGTCAGGTATAGATACTCTCTTTTTAAGCTCTGATAATGTTTTTGACTGGCTGTATTTTCTCTCAAGAGTATACTGTCCTATCTCTAAAGAACGTACACCCTTCAATAAAGCCGCCTCAAAGTTATTGCCTATAGCCATAACCTCACCTGTCGCCATCATTTTAGTGCCAAGGTTACGTTTAGCTGTTTTAAATTTATCAAAAGGCCATTTAGGTATTTTACAAACAACATAGTCTATAGCCGGCTCAAAACAAGCATACGTCTTTTTTGTAACAGCGTTTTCTATCTCATCAAGTCTATATCCAAGAGCTATTTTAGCCGCCACTTTAGCAATAGGATAACCTGTAGCTTTAGACGCCAAAGCTGATGAACGGCTTACACGAGGGTTAATTTCTATAACAGCGTAGTCAAAACTATTAGGGTCAAGAGCAAACTGAACATTACAGCCGCCCTCAATTTTAATTGAGTCTATAATGTCAATAGCCGCTTTTCTAAGCATTTGATATTCATGGTCAGCTAATGTTTGTGCTGGCGCAACTACTATTGAGTCACCAGTGTGAACTCCAACAGGGTCAACATTTTCCATAGAGCATACAGTTATACAGTTTCCAGCTCCGTCACGTATAACCTCAAACTCTATCTCTTTCCAGCCTTTAATACTTCTTTCTATAAGCGCTTGACCAACACGGCTTAAATGAAGACCTTGAGACAAAATCTCTCTCAACTGGTCTTCATTTTCTGCTATTCCTCCGCCTGTACCACCTAAAGTATAAGCTGGACGTATTATAACAGGAAAACCTATTTTTTTAGCAAAATTAACTCCGTCTTCAACATTTGTAACAATATCGCTCTCAACTATAGGCTGATTTGTTTTTTCCATGAGGTTTTTAAAAGAGTCTCTGTCTTCTCCCTCTTTGATAGACTCTATTGATGTGCCTATTACTCTTACACCATATTTTTTAAGTATTCCTTTATCATAAAGCTCGCATGATAAATTAAGTCCCGTTTGTCCGCCCATTCCAGCTATAATGCTGTCTGGACGCTCTTTAGCTATAACTTTCTCAACAAAATCAACTGTAAGCGGCTCGATATATGTATGATGAGCCATTCCGCGGTCTGTCATTATAGTAGCGGGGTTACTGTTTATAAGTACAACCTCAATACCCTCGCTTTTAATAGCCTCAACAGCCTGTGTTCCAGAATAATCAAACTCGGCGGCTTGTCCTATAACTATAGGACCAGAACCTATAACGAGAACTTTTTTAATTGTATTATCCTTAGGCATTATCGCCACTCCTTTCAATTAAATCTAAAAATCTGTCAAAAAGTGAGTTTGAGTCAAGAGGTCCAGGGCACGCCTCAGGGTGAAATTGTACACTTAATATAGGAAGTGTTTTATGACGTATTCCCTCTATAGTATTGTCGTTTATATTAACATATGTTGCTTCAAGACAATCTGGAAGATTGCTTACAACATACTCATGATTTTGGCTTGTTATATATACTTTTCCAGTTTTGACATCTTTAACAGGATGGTTTCCTCCATGATGACCGAATTTCATTTTTTTAGTATCTCCGCCAAGAGCAAGATTAATAAGCTGATTGCCCAAACATACTCCTAATATAGGTTTTTTACCTATGAGCTGTTTAACCATTTCTATTATTTCTGGCACATTTTTAGGATCTCCAGGTCCATTTGAAAGAAAAACTCCGTCAGGATTTACCGATAATATTTCCTCAGCAGTAGCAAAAGCTGGAAATACTGTAATATGACAATTTTTTTGAACAAAACCTTTTATAATTCCCTTTTTAGTACCCATATCAACAAAAGCTATATGTTTTCCCGAGCCTGGTATATCATATCTCTCTTTTATTGTAACGTCTCTTATAACATTTTTGTTATTAAAAGAGTCAAATTTTCTTTTAAGCTGGCTTTCAGTAAGGTCGTTTCCTCTTAATGTTATTATACCTCTCATTGTTCCAACGTTTCTTATTGTTCTTGTAATAGCACGGGTATCAACACCCTCTATACCTGTTATTTTGTTCTGTCTTAAAAAGTCGTCCAAGTCAATTTCACATCTAAAATTACTTGGATAATCGCATTTTTCACGTACAACAAAACCTTTAAGTTTAGGTCCGTCCGACTCCATATCATCGAGATTAATTCCATAATTGCCTATAAGCGGATATGTCATAACAACAATCTGCTCGGCATAAGAAGGGTCTGTCAAAAGTTCTTCATAGCCTGTCATACTAGTGTTAAAAACAACCTCTCCAACAGTCTCTTTAATATACCCAAATGCCCTTCCGCTAAATCTCATGCCGTTTTCTAATATAAATTCAGCCTTAACGGTTTTTTCACTCATATAATACATCTCCTCAAATCTATTTTCATATCAATAACAGCTTGTCTTGCGGCGGAGTCAAAATCCTTTTCGCCAAACTTGCTGTAAGCCTCTTTTTTATATGCCGCTATAATACCTCTTGATGAGTTTACAATAGCCCCTATTCCATTTTTATCAAAGCATGCGGCTATGTCTTCGGCTTTACCACCCTGAGCGCCATAACCCGGAACAAGGAAAAATGTTTTTGGCATTATCTGTCTTAAAATTTTAGCCTCGTCAGGGTGAGTAGCGCCCACAACAGCGCCTATGCTTGAGTATCCATTTTTACCCATAAGCATACTTCCCCATTTTTCAACATAACTTCCAACCCTCTGATATAATGCTATTCCCTCGGCATTCAAATTTTGAAACTCGCCGCTGTTAGGGTTTGAGGTTTTTACAAGTATAAAAAGCCCCTTTTCATAATCCTTACAGTTTTGTATGTAAGGCTCTATTGAGTCCCAGCCTATATATGGATTTAATGTTATAAAGTCCTCTTTATAAACATTGTGTTTAGTTCCTTCTATATCAAGCATTCCCAAATGCCCGTCAGAATACGCCTCCGCGCTTGAGGCTATATCACTTCTTTTTACATCGCCTATAACTATAAGCCCTTTTTGAGAGGCATAATCACATGTTTTTATAAAACAGTCAATTCCCTCAGCACCAAGCATCTCATACATAGCCACCTGTACTTTTACCGCTGGTACTAAATCATACACGGCATCTATTATAGCTTTATTAAATATTAAAAAACTTTCCGCCACCGCTTTAGGTGTTTTATCAAATTTTTCTATACATTCTTTTTTTATAAATTCTGGTATAAAGCTAAATCGAGGGTCAAGCCCTACCGCTGTGGGGTTTTCCGTTTTTTGTATATTATCAATAAGTTTATCAATTATCATTTATATCCCCCTTTTCAAAAACTATATTTCCGTTTACTATTGTATACTCAATACTTCCCTTAACTCTATAACCGTTAAAAGGAGTATTTTTGCTTTTTGAGAAAAACTTATTTTTATCTATGTTATAAACATTTTTTGGATTAGCTATAGTTATATCAGCTATTTTTCCAACTGATATATCACCTTTGTTTAAACCAATTATTTTAGCTGGTTCTAAAGACATTTTATCAACAAGCTCCATAGGCGTAATATAACCTTCCTCAACTAATACCGAATTAGCTAATGAAAAAGCTGTTTCACTTCCAACTATTCCAAAAGGCGCTTTGTCATAATCCCTTAACTTCTCCTCCTCGCTGTGAGGGGCGTGGTCTGTTGATATTACATTAGCGATATTATCCCTTAGAGCTTTCCTCATAGCCTCAACATCATTTTGAGAACGTAAAGGCGGGTTCATTTTAGTATTAGAGTCATTTTTATTAACATCGTTATCACTTAATGTAAAATGGTGAGGTGTAATCTCCCCTGTAACTTTTACACCGTTTAAATGTGCTTGTTTCAAAATCTGTATACTTCCCTCAGTGCTCATGTGGCATATATGCAGTTTAGCTCCTGTACTTTGGGCTAATAGTATATCTCTTCCCACTATAACGTCTTCGGAGTCGTTTGATATTCCTTTAAGAGCAATACTTTCGCTTTTTTTGCCCTCGTTCATACAGCCACCATTTACAAGCTCTATATCCTCACAGTGACTAAAAACTGGTATATTAAGCTCTTTGGCTTTTAACATGGCTTGTTTAAGTAAATAAGCATTTTTTACACTTTTTCCATCCTCGCTTATAGCGCATATACCCGCTTTAACCATTCCCTCAATATCGGCAAGTTCTTTGCCTTCTTGACATTTGGTTATAGCGCCTATAGGCAACACATTTACAACTGCGTTTTCACGCGCTTTCATTTTTATATATTCAACAACCTCAACACTATCAGTAACAGGTTTTGTGTTTGGCATAGCGCATATTGTAGTGTATCCGCCTGCTGCTGCCGCTCTGCTTCCTGTGGCGATTGTTTCTTTATACTCAAAGCCTGGTTCTCTTAAATGCACATGCAAATCTATAAAACCTGGCATAACCCACATTCCTTTTGCGTCTATTATTTTATCAGCGTTTTCGTCTATACTCTCCGATATTTTACTAACACTATTTCCCTCAATAAGTATGTCAAAAATACCGTCTCTATTTTCGGCTGGATTTATAACTCTTCCATTTTTTATTAAAATACTCAATGCTCAAACCTCCTTTTATTTTATTATTATTTCTACATACAAAAATAAAAGCAATAAAAAGGCTCTTTCCTTTTTATTGCTAAAACTCTATTAACATCAATTATAAAAAAATTATGATATTTATTTTTAAAAACACTCATTACGTTTAACATAAAAAACTCACTTCGAGCGCTTTTAAAACATAACATAATTTTAACCTCCTTACAATACCTACAAAAAAACATTTTGCTTATTTTATCATATAGCATATTTTTCTGTCAATAATAATATGTTAAAAGAGGTAATATTTATATTTCGCAATAAGCAACTGCCACACAGTCATCTGGAATATTGTATTTATTTTTAGCTCCCATTTTCCATTCAGCATTAAAAAGTCTTTCTTTAACAACTGCCAAAAAGTTAAACATAACCGCTCCGGCATTAATTTTAGCCTCATATATATTTGTATAAGCGTCCTTTTTTATTATAAGTGATACCACACCGCCGTCAATTATAAATCTCCATGGCTGTCTGTTAAGTGCCGAAGGCGCGTGACAAGCTGAACACAAAGCCTCGTATAAACCACTGTTTATAATATCGTCTGGAGTGGCTTTTTCGCCATAATCGCCCATATAAACAATATCTACAAGAGCATTTTTTAAAGCATTGTCTGTATCTGTATATTTAACCTCTAAATTATCATAGCCTTTGCCCCAAAGCATTTTGTTTATAACTTTTCTATTTTTACGTTTTCCTCCGTATCCTGCTGCTATTAAACCAGTTAATCTCAATTTTGTTTCAGGTTCTTTAACAACTTCTTCCTCTTTAATTGTAAGCCAGCAGGTGTCTATACCCATATCCGTCAGTTTAATAATTATATTCTCGCCAATAAATCCTACATTCTCAATAAAATGCGGTTTCATTTCAGAATATATCAAAATATAGTTTGGCGCGTCAATTAAATATCCGTTATATCCAGATATATTTTTTATTTTGTTTGGTAAATCTCTTTTATCAACAATATTAATTTCTGTTTTTATTTTGCTGTCCAAACTTTCACAATATTTAAATATTTGTTCTACTTCAGCTATATTTTCTATTGGTTTATCTGTAAAATTACGTACCGACTTTCTTATCATAGTAAGAGTTGACATATCCATAATTGTTTCCCTCCTAAAGTTTATATAGTCAGTATTCCATAATAGTTATAAAACAATTCAAAAAAATTGAAGGTTTAGAGCTTAAAGCCCCAAACCCTCAATACTTTTTAAAACAAAATCAGAAAAAATAACTTTTTCATCTGATTTAATAATACCATTTATATTACATTTTAGCCAATACGGTGCAAAAGATATGTCAGCTTCTTTAAGCATATCCAAATCAAACAAACTGTCTCCTGCTGATATTATTTTGTCAGCGCCAATATACTTTTTAAATCTCTTTAAAGCGTTACCTTTGTTTAAATTTTTTGGAATTACATAAATTTTTTCACCATTATTTAAAACACTCACTTTAGAGCTATCAACAATATTTAAAATATTATTTAAAGTGTAACTTATGTTTTGTGTTTTAGCAAAAACAAACATTTCGTCAACAATACGCGCATTTAAATAAATATTACTGTCGTTTGAGAGCGCTTTAATGGCTTTTTTAATCTCATTTTCAGCCGGAGATATAATTTTAATTGAGTCTTTTTTATACTCATAATCAATTTTACCGTCTTTTATTAATATACCGCCATTTGCTGCCAAAGCGTATTTAATAACACAGTTATAACCAAAATTTATTCTTTTGTATTGTTCTACCGAGCGAGTAGTAAGCGGAACAAACATAATTTTATTCGACAGTTTGCTTAACAATTTATAAGATAAATTTGTCATATAAGATATATATTTTCCGTTGTAATACTCAACTGGAATTGTATTTTCTCCTATATATTTTTTGTATGAGTAAATTAATGTGTTATCAATATCAGATATAAAAATATTCATAATTCAATTTATTTTTTAACTATAGCTTTTCTTACAATATCTACAGGGTACATTGTAAGTGAGAGTATTATTATTAATAGCCAGCCCGTAATGCCAAATCTCTCACAGCTAAATACATCGCCAATAATTCCTCCAATACACGCAAGTACTGCCTGAACAGCAATTATAACAAACCATATTTTAATAAACATAGGGTTTTTTTCTATGTTCTCAAAAATATTAATTCCATCACTTCTTACATTAAGAGCATTTACCATAAAGCTAAACACAAACAAACAGAAATACGCTGTATAAAATTGTCCTTCTGTATCAAAAAACGTTCTAAAAAACGGTACTTTAAACCATGTTATACTCATTACAGTAAGCCATATACTCATAACAAGTATTTGTATAGCCATAGGTTTACTTATAATGCTTTCGTCTCGGCGTCTCGGCTTGTCTTTCATATACTTTTTAAGCGCTGGCTCTCCCGCAAACATTATAGACGCCAAACTGTCCATACAAAGGTTAATCCATAGTAAATGCGTTACTTTAAGAGGTTCTTCTATACCTATAAACGGGCTTATAGCCGATACAAGTACTGCAGCAACATTTATTACAAGCTGCATTTTACAAAACTTTAATATATTTATATAAAGCGTTCTTCCATACCATATAGCATTTTTAATTGAGTTAAAATTATCGTCAAGTATAACAAGTTTTCCAGCTTCTTTTGCAACATCTGTACCGCTGCCCATTGCAAAACCAACATCCGCTCTT
>CATJUP010000149.1 GCA_949743655.1 uncultured Eubacteriales bacterium | reverse complement strand
CATTGTATCTTTCACACCATTTTGGATAATATTTTTCCATATAATACTTTGCCAATTTGTTAGCCTCGCTGTTATTTTTACCTACACTTGAAATTTGAACTCCTCCTCCCAAAAAGCCTAAAACACTTTTTGAAGGTGTAGAGTGCAAAATTACAATGCTCATATCACAACATACACCAATACATATCCATGTATGACCATTAGAACTAAATATGTCTCCAACTTTAAAATCTAAAGGAGTTTTTATATTTTGGGTCCAATTTCCAAAACCATGTTTAAAAGCAAGTGTTTTAGCCATTTTTGTTGAGTTTACAACATATCCGTTTTTATTTTTAATAACATTATAAACAGTCCAGCCTACATACGCTGAACAATCTATTCCAGCATAATAATATTGGTTATAACCATTATACGGATAATAGCTTTTAGTTTTATTTTTTGCTTTATAGTTATATCGCGCATCATTGTTTTCAAAAAAATCAAGCCATGTTTGAGACAAACCTATATTTGTAGCCATATTTCCCGCCGCCGTATCTTGCCAGTTCCAAGAACCACCATAAACATAAAGCACATTTCCAACAGGTGCTAAAGCCGTTTTTAAAAAATTTTTAACTGTTCGTTTTCCGGCTATGCCAGTTACAGGAGGTTTATAATAACTTGAGACATGAGTAATGTAAATTTCGTTTACAGTATTTTTGTAAACTTTTATATTGTCTCCTGCTTTTAAAACACTCTTTTTTACAAAAGCCCCTCCAGCTTTAGTTATAACACTATAAATTTTTGTATCATAATTTATATAAACTTTTTTATAATTAACAACAATATATTTTTTATAAACATCTGTAACTATACCTTCAATTATAGGCACAGACTTGCGTAATTTAATAATAGTATTGCTTTTTATAAAAATATCATATATTTCTCCTTCAATAATATTGTTTTGAATATAATATTTTTCATCTTTTATATAATACATTTCTATTTTGTTATTTACATAAAATTTATAAATCAGAGCATCACTTTTGTATACATTTCCGTAATTATATACCCCCATATACAAACCAAACATTTTTAACTCTCCAATAATTTGTTTATAATTTATTATATAAAAACACATTCAAGTGGATATTGAAAATTTTTTTATTTTATGATACTTTTTGTAGTAACAATATTTTTTAGAATTGGAGGAAACAAAAAAATGTCTATAGAAAACGCAAGAAAATATCTTTCCCATTTTGGAAAAGACAAAGACATAATGGAGTTTGACGTATCAAGCGCCACTGTAGAACTTGCCGCTGAGGCTTTAAAAGTAATTCCGGCAAGAATAACAAAAACAATAGCTTTTAAAAAAGATGATAGCTGTATACTTATAGGAATGGCGGGTGACGCCAAAGTAGACAACAAAAAATTTAAAGCTGAGTTTGGAATGAAAGCCAAAATGCTTACTCCCGAAGAGACTTTATATATTACAGGTCATGCCATAGGCGGTGTGTGCTCTTTTGGAGTACCAGAAAGCGTAACATCTTATACAGATATATCTTTAAAAAGATTTGATACTGTATTTCCAGCTTGCGGAAGCTCTAATTCTGCTATAGAACTTACTTGTGAAGAGCTTTTTAAATTCACAAAATCGCAAAAATGGGTAGACGTATGTAAAGATTGGGAATAAAACAAAAACTGCTGATTTGTTTTTATATGAATAAAAAACAAATCAGCGGTTTTTTATAAAGAGATTATATATTTAGAAATAAATATTATAATAAATTACTCATAACTATAAATCACACTTACAGTAGCTGATATTTTAATGTCATCATAAGATATTTCAGTAGTTCCGCCAGTGCTGTCAGCCGCTACAGACATTTCCTGTTTCATAACTGAATTGCTTACAGCATAAGAGGCTTGGCTGTATCCTTCTGTCACGTTGTGTACACTCAAATTGTTAGCTCCTATCGACTCACCTATTGTTTGGGCTGTGTCTCCAGCGTTTTTAATGGCTAATTTAAGAGCCTCTCTATAGTGCTTATCTGTATCCTCAACTTTAAAAGCCACACCGTTTATATCTGTAATACCTGCTTTTATAGCAGCGTCCATATACTTTCCGGTATTGTCCTTGTCTTTTGTCTTTACTCTAAAGTCATTTACAACTCTATAACCTGTAACTGTATTATTTTGGTAGTTTCTCTCGGTGTAAATAAAATAGCTTGTGCTTTTTATATCGTCATCACTCACACCTAAATCGTTAAGGGCTTTTTTTACATCATCATAAATTTTGTTGTTTTTGCTTTGAGCGTTAGAAGCATCAGCGTCACTTGTGGTTATACTAAAATTAATCTCAGCTACATCTGGCGTAACATTAACAAATCCTGTTCCATTTACTGATATTGTTTTCACTTGGCTTGCCTCCTTAGCTGTATCACCATAAACACATGACGTAAACATAAATGTTGATACAATAAAAGTAACCGCCATAATTGAGCATATTGTTTTTTTCATTAAAATTCCTCCCTCATTTTTTTATTTTTTATTTTTTTTAATTTTAACCGCCGCTAAAGCTAATATTAATACCACTATAATAAAAGCTATTACTACCCAAAGCCTTATAGCCAAAAGTATTATAAAACTTACTATATCTATGCCCATATCTACAGACTCATTAAAATTATGAACAGCCTTTTCATAAAAAGTAGTATTACTTGATACACGTTTTCCTAAATTAGTTTCTGTTATATACAAATCTATTTTTGAGTATTTTACAAGCCTGTCATAATTATTTATAATAGCTTTAGAGCTTTCTATATCCTCTATTACTTGAGTAAGCCTTCCTTCTATTGTTATCATATCCTCTATGCTGTCGGCTTTATCCATAAGCTCTATAAGCCTTTCTTTTTCTTTTTGCTTAACACTCATTCTGCTTTGTATGTCTATATATTGGGCTGTTATATCTTCGGTATACTCATTCTCGTCAGTCACATCTCCCATGCTTTTTAAATAGTCCATAGCCTGCTGAAATTTATCACTTTGTATGCACACAGTTACATTACCACTTTTTCCGTTGTATGTGTTAATGCCGTTGTAATTTGTATAAAAACTGCTGTTTTCTATATACCCGTTATTTTGGTTTACATAGTCTTTTACAATAGATATATATTTGTCGTAATTGTCTACCGAAATTGATATACTACCATTTTTAATAAGCATACGTTCGCTCTGTACCATTGTGCTGTTTGAACTGTCGTTTAAAACGCTTTTTGTGTCAGCCGCCTCGATTAATTCACTTTTAACCATATCAGTCGTTCCAGACTCGCCAAAATATTCATTTTCAAATTCCGCTGGTGCTGCTGGTGCCACTTCTTTCGTTGTTTGCGATGCCGACATATTAAAATCCATCGATGCACTTGCTCCACTCATTCCTCCACCAGAACTCATATACATAAAATTTCTTGACACAGACGCAACACCAACAACTATCAAAGCTGTAACACACGCCGCCGCGAGTGAGTATTTAGTAAATATTTTTCTCTTATGTTTTGTTTTAACAAGTTTTTTAACGAGCTCATCATGAAAATTTTCTGGAAGCGGCAAAAACTCGGTATCCTCAAGGCTTTGTTTTATTAACTTTATATCGTCATATACTTGTTTACATTTATTACAATTTTGTATATGCTCAAACAATTCTTCCCTGTTTGGATTCTCATAATCAAAGCAGCTTTCTATAATGTTTAAAGCCTCTTCGCACTTCATATATTATCACTTCCTTTCTTACATAATTTTATAATGTTTCTTAGTTTTCCCCGCGCGCGGGAAAGCCTCGACTTAACCGTTCCAACAGGGCAGCCTATTATATCGCTTATTTCTTTGTAATCAAGTCCCTCAATATCTTTAAGCACTATTACAACTTTAAAATCCTCGTCAAGAGTGTTTACGGCTTTTAGTATATACTTCAAACTTTCATTTGAAATAACTTTCTCTTCAACACTTACCGAATAATTTTCTTTTCCCTCATTTATGTAGTCCTCGTAGCTTATTTCGTTTTTTCTCTTTCTTAAATGGTCTACAGCCGTATTTATAGCTATTCGGTAAAGCCATGTAGAAAACGCCCATGTCTCGTTATAACTCCCAAAATTTTTAAAAGCCTTTATAAAAGCCTCCTGTGACACATCTTTAGCATCGTCAGGGTTTCCAGTAATTCTATAAACAACATTGTATACAAATCTTTCATAACTTTGTATAAGTGCGCCAAATGCTTGTCCGTCACCTTTTTTGGCTTTTTTTATAAGACCTGAATTAACGGAACTTTTCATGTCTTTCCTCCCTTATAAAGCTCAAATTAAACCAGCTTAATTATACTAAATATACGATATAATTCCATATAAAGTTCCATTATTTTATAAAAAAAATTTGTCGTAAAATAATATTGTTTATAAAGTTATATTGTGGTAAAATTTATACATTAAAATTTTAGGGGGTTTTTATAATGGAAGGTACAATTTGGGCTGTAGTACCGCCTATACTTGCTATTACTCTTGCGTTAATATCAAAAGAGGTATATTTTTCACTTTTTGCAGGTATATGCGCCGGCGTGCTCTTTTACTCCAATTTTTCTATAAGTATGGCAATATCCACTACTGTAGATATAATGAGTCAAAAAGTAAGCGGAAACATATGTATTATCATTTTTCTTGTATTATTGGGCATGCTCGTTTCACTCATGTCAAAATCAGGGGCAACAAGGGCTTATGGGCAATGGGCATCAAACAATATAAAAACAAAACGCGGCACTCTTTTAGCTACTGTGGCTCTTGGCGTGCTTATATTTGTTGACGATTATTTTAACTGTCTTACTGTAGGCACAATAATGAGTCCTTTAACTGATAAACAAAAAATATCAAGGGCTAAATTGGCGTATATAATAGACTCTACAGCGGCACCTATATGTATTATATCTCCTGTATCGAGCTGGGCAGCGGCGGTAAGCTCGTCATTGCCAGAAAATAGTTCTCTTGACGGTTTTGTTATGTTCTTAAAAGCTATACCGTATAACTACTATGCTATATTTACAATAATAATGCTTTTTGTACTTATAATATTTGACTTTGATTTTTCAAGAATGAGAAATTATGAGCTTAAATATGGTACAAGCATTACAGGCATAGAGTCTGATAATTCTATAAAAGGCGGCGGAAACGGAACAGTTTATGACCTTATTGTACCAATAGCGGCTCTTATAATATTCTGTGTAGGTTCAATGCTTTACACCGGCGGAATACTTGACGGAAACAGTGTTATAGACTCTTTTGCTAACTGCGATTCAGCATTCTCACTTGTAATAGGCTCGTTCTTTACAATAATTGTAACCGCTATACTTTATATACCAAGAAAAGTTATTAATTTTATGGAATTTGCAAACTCTCTTCCAGAGGGATTTAAAGCAATGGTTCCAGCTATACTTATACTTACATTTGCATGGACTTTAAGCGGAGTTTGCGGAGATGATTATTTACAAATAGGCACTTATGTAAGCGGTATTATAAACAACAGCAGTTTAAGTTTTGCTTTAATACCTGCTATATTCTTTTTGGTGGCGCTTGGTCTTGCTTTTTCAACTGGTACATCATGGGGAACATTCAGTATACTTTTACCTATAGTATTTGCTGTGTTTAACGCAAATGAGTCTAACCTTATGATAATATCAATGTCAGCCGTTATGGCAGGCGCTGTGTGCGGAGACCATATATCGCCTATATCCGATACTACAATACTTTCATCAACAGGAGCGCAATGCAGCCATATAGAACACGTAAATACTCAAATACCTTATGCGTTATTTGTAGCCGGAATATCATTTGTATGTTACTTATTAGGTGGATTTATAAATGGATACGTTGGTCTTATAGTTGGTATTATAGCTACACCTGTTATATTAATTGGTATACACAAAAAACAAAAAGCTAACTAATAAAATTTAATACAATAAAAACCGCATGCATATGCGGTTTTTATTGTATTTTAAATAATTAGTAGCAGTTAAAAAATTTTATTTTTCGGCTAATACCCCTATTCCACCTACAGATTATTTCGATTTATGGCATTATAAAGCATTTTTCTGGCTACAACAGCGGCATTTACATTTCCGTCTCCATTTTCAATAACAACCGAAACAGCATATTGCGGATTATCGGCTGGAGCAAAACCAATAAACCAAATATGGTCATTTCCGGCAGGGTTTTCAGCCGTTCCTGTTTTTCCTGCAACTTGAAAATACTCAGAATTAGCGTTAGAGCCAGTACCACTGTTTACTGTCTCTATCATCATTTCTTTTAATTTATTACATTCATCTTTTGTCAATATATTTGCGTATACTTCTGGTACAGTTGTTTTTATAGTAACATCAGAATAATTTTCAATGTGGTCAACAATATATGGTTTCATCATAACACCGTTATTTGCTATAGCTTGTGTTATACAAGCCATAAAAACAGGCGTAACTAATGTTTTTCCTTGACCTATTGACGTTTCAACAAGCTCGCTTTCACTGCTTGAGGCTTCTAATTGTACTAAAGATGGGCTAATATCTAAATCAAAATTAATATTTGTGTTAAAAAGCATATCATTAGATGTTTTTATTAAAGCCTCCGCGCCCATTTTTACAGCGGCATTAGAAAAGTAAACATTACAGCTATTGGCAAACGCTTTTATAATGTCCTCCTCACCATGTGACTTGTTTTTAAAACAATGAATAATTTTGTTATAAAAACTACTCTCGCCCTCACAGTTGAAATTAAAATCCGTCATACCATTTCTAATAGCGGCAACAGATGTAACAATTTTAAACACAGAACCAGGTGTATAAAGCCCATTTATAGCTCTGTTTAGCAATGGACTGTTCTCGTCATCTTTTATATTTTCCCATTCTTCGTATATATTTTGTGGGTTAAATTGAGGTTTTGAGAGCATGCAAAGTATTCTTCCGGTTGATACTTCTTCAACAACAACAGCACCTTTGTTATTTTTA
The DNA here is from genome assembly GCA_949743655.1 of uncultured Eubacteriales bacterium. GTDB lineage: Bacteria > Bacillota > Clostridia > Lachnospirales > Anaerotignaceae > Neoanaerotignum_A. Next base: position 2,584 of record CATJUP010000149.1, on the reverse strand, counting down.
ATCAAATTTGAGGCTATATCCTGTAAATCCTTATCTATTGTAAGATATAAATTGTCACATTCAATTTCGCTGTTTTTTATGATATTTTTAAGTCTTTGAAAAACCTCATTGCTTATATTCTGCAATATAAAATTTTTTGATGACTCAATGCCATATTTTCCCGCTCCTGTATATCCCACAACATGGCACGATGTTTCGGCGTTATTGTATTTTCTTATATATTCCCCATCATGGTACTCACTATAAGCCAATACATACCCGTCAATATCCTTTATATCACCGCGTTTTATTGTTTTATTGTCAAAATTAAGTCTTGGATTGTAAGAGTTTACCATTATTTTGTCTCTGTCAATACAAACTATTTTAATAATGTATAGCGCACAGCACAAAAACATAATTATAAACATTATACTTACACGCTTAATACTTTGTTTGGTATTGTTAGCCATTTAACTCACTTCTCTCAATCCTTTTTTGGTATCCGTTTACCCATTGTATAAAACTAACCGAAAGTATACTCACAAGTATTGATGTTCCGCCATAGCTTATAAAAGGCAATGTAACTCCAGTAAGAGGTATAAGTTTTATTACACCGCCTATTATAATAAATGTTTGAAAAGACATCATAGCTGTAAATCCAGCCGCTATTATACCATAATATCTCCTTTGACATTTAAAAGCAATCATCATGCCCCTTACAAACAAAAGTACAAAAATACATATAAGGCATATAGCGTAGAGTGCCCCAAACTCTTCACATATAGCGGCAAATATAAAGTCTTTAGACACAACTGGTATACTAAGCGGCATACCATTTGTTAAACCACTTCCAAACAGCCCTCCTGTACTTATAGCAAAAAGCGACTGACAAATCTGGTATCCTCCAGAGTCAATGTCAATCCATGGATTTTTCCACGCCGCCACTCTCAATCTTACATGAGAAAATAATTTATACGCTGTAAATGAACCGGCACACAAAGCACCTAAACCCATATATAAAAGCACCTCATTTGATGTAGCCATATACAGCATAACAACATAAGTCATATAAAATATAAGAGCGCTGCCTAAGTCTTTTTGAAAAACAAGCAATATAACTATAAGAGCGCTTAAAAAAGCTGTTATGAGCAACTCTTTTAAATTAACTTTTTTTCTAAATATACTGGCTATATAAAATATATATAAAAACTTAACTATTTCAGAGGGCTGAAAACTAAAATTTCCAATATGTATCCAGTTTATAGCCCCATATTCTTTTGAACCGAGCAAAAAAGTTAATATTATAAGCAAAAAACTTAGTATTATATAAATACTCTCCAATTTTTCAAACTTTGGCACTATTTTTATAAAAACCGGCATCCACATTGTTACAAAAAAACCAAAACAAATCCATATAATCTGTTTTACCGCCAAAACATAATTAAGCCTAACAAGCATTATTATACTTATGTCAAGCAAAAATATAACACAATTCCAAACAAGCGGACATCCGTCTTTATATACTTTCTCAGCTATATATCCGCTCATTAGTATAACCGCAAACCCTGCCACGGCAACAGCAAGGTTTGGTATAGAGTATTTTATATTCACTTTATCATAGGATATAATAAGAAAAGCTGTTATATGTGTAAGCGCTGCCATAGTACGGCAAATAAATATACCGCCTCTGTGGCTACGCTTAGTAAGCCCCGCTTCATCAAGAATATAAGCCGTGCCATTAAATAAAAACACGGCTATATAAATTATAAAAACATAACGGCTTAAAATAATTAATAACTCAAACATAAACTCACTTCTATTCTATACCCCTAAAATAATGTCCTTTTGTACTGCCTTTAGCGCTCATTTCTGATATAAGCGCCTTTACTCTTGCCGACTGTAAGTTTGGATTTTTTATAGTATCCATATAAGCGCCGAGTACTTTGTTTACGCTTACAGCCGACTCATTTGTAAACAGCAGCCTTATGTACTTAGGAGCTGTGTTTATTATTTCGTCAAAAAATTTAAGCAAAAATAAAGGTTTTCCATTTAATATATAACATACACACTGTGAACAGTCTGGCATTATATAAAATATTTCTCCTTTACGGTCTTTTAAATAATATTGACCACTATTGTTTCTTTTACTGCAAAACAAATCTTTTTCTTTGTTTCCGTCACATGTGCCTATTGGGCACTGGTGAGTAGTCATAAGCGGCATATGTCCATAACCCAATATTTCGGTGTTTTTATCAGCAAAAGAGTTTATTTCTTTTATATTAAGCTCTGGAGAAAGACATATATTATTTGCACCTTCCTCACGCCAAAATCCTATAGCGGCTTTATTAAACACATTAGCGCTGTAATCAACAGCTATTTCTTTATTGTACTTTTTAAAACTCATAAATTGACCATATGAGCGTACAAGTATACCGTCTATATCAGTATTTAAAATACTTTCCGTAATATTGCCAAGTATCTTTTTAGAGTATTCTCTATAAATACGTGGTATAACGGCATATATTTTAATTCCATTTTCATGACATTTTTTAATACAATAATCAATATTATCGTAAAAACTTTTGTTTATATCAATATATATAAT
>CATJUP010000148.1 GCA_949743655.1 uncultured Eubacteriales bacterium | reverse complement strand
TAAAAAACTTCGCCGTTTTGGTTTTATTACTAAATGTAAGGTGGAACCCAGACTTTTGGAAGATCAAGAGCAAAGACTTCCGGCTGAAAAACTGTTTAAAAATGAGCTCGAAGTTCTTATAAAAGCCGAGAAAGACCCAATTCCAACAGGATGGAAAATGTCGCCAAAATCTGTGCGTACATATATATGCGGCGGAAAAGTTGGAGATAATATTATAACACCAAAGTATATAGGTAACGAAAGACTTGTTGAAATAGCTATAGCCACACTTGTAACTGACAGGGCGCTGTTACTTATAGGTGAGCCTGGAACGGCTAAGAGCTGGCTTTCAGAACATTTGGCGGCGGCTATAAATGGAGACTCAACAAAAGTTATACAAGGCACAGCAGGTACAACAGAGGAACAAATTAGATACTCATGGAATTACGCCATGTTAATATCAAAAGGTCCTTCATTAAATGCTATGCTTAAAAGCCCTATATTTAACGCTATGGAAACAGGAAGTATAGCGAGACTTGAAGAAATATCAAGATGCGCATCCGAGGTTCAAGACGCCTTAATATCAATGTTATCAGAAAAGCGTATATCTATACCAGAGCTTAATATGGAAGTGGCGGCTAAAAAAGGATTTTCGATAATAGCTACGGCAAATACAAGAGATAAGGGAGTAAACGAGATGTCGGCGGCGCTTAAAAGAAGATTTAACATAGTTGTTTTGCCTTCACCTCAGACACTTGAAAACGAAATCGAAATTGTAAAAACAAGAGTGGAGCAGCTTTCAGAAAATCTTGACCTTAACGCCGCTAAACCGGAAGATAACACTATTGAGAAGGTTTGTACTATATTTCGTGAGCTTAGAAACGGTGAAACACTTGATAAAAATCAAAAAGTAAAAATGCCAACAGGTGTACTGTCAACGGCAGAGGCTATTTCGCTTATTTGTAACTCAATGGCGCTTGCGGGAAGTTTTGGAAACGGAAATATATCCGACATGGATTTGGCATCAGCTTTACAAGGTGCTGTTGTAAAAGACGATGACAAAGATATTTTGGTATGGAAAGAATATATAGAAAATATTATGAAAAAAAGGGGAAGTTGGTCAGGGCTTTATAAGGCGTGCGGGGAGCTGAATTTATGATTAAAACTCCTTTGTTTTTTGGTATAAGGCATCTTTCGCCAGCGGGAGCTTTTCATTTAAGGGAGCTTTTTAACAAAAATAAACCAGAACTTGTGCTTATAGAGTGCCCAAGTGATTTTAATGACCAAATATATAACATTACCCGTAATGAGACAAAGCCGCCCATAGCTATATTAGCTTATACAAACGAGCTGCCTGTAAAAACTATATTGTACCCTTTAGCCGAATACTCGCCAGAATATCAAGCTATTTTGTGGTGCTGTGAGAACAATGTTAAATGTGAGTTTGTAGATTTGCCGTCAGACGTGTTTTTGGCAATAGAGCGAAATTATTTAAAACAAGGCGCTGACGAGAGTGTAAAAGTTTATGAGGAGCTTGATAAAAAAGCAGGAGAAGACGGACACGAGACATTTTGGGAGCGTACATTTGAACATACTTTATCAACTGATACATATATAAACGGCGTAAATACTTTTGGGCAAAATATTAGAGACATAACAAGCGGCATAGACAGCGATTGGGCTGAAATTGTTGTAAGAGAGGCTTATATGAGCCGCAAAATTGTAGATGCTATTAACAGTGGTATAAAACCAGAAAACATTGTTGTAATAACAGGCGCTTATCATGTGGAAGGGCTTATAAATAATGTAAAAAGAGCTTTATCAGGAGAAAGTTTGGCTGTAATGAGTGATGAGGAAATTAAAACACTTCCTAAAATACAATCAAATCATACTCTTATGCCATACTCTTTTTATCGTTTGTCGTCCCGCTCGGGATATGGTGCGGGAAACAAAGCCCCAGCGTATTATAATATTTTGTGGAACTCACTTAAAATTAAAAATAACTATAAAACAGCATACAGTTACCTTTCCAAAATAGCTCAATATCAAAGAAAAAACGGAAGTCATGTATCCTCAGCCGAGGTAATAGAGGCTGTAAGGCTTGCAATATCTTTAGCCGAAATTAGAAGTGATAATAGTATTCCGTCTTTGCGTGATTTAAGAGATGCCGCTGTAACGTGTATGGCGGGCGGAAGCATTGCGCAATTAAGTTTAGCTATAGCCGATACAGAGATTGGTACTGATATAGGCTCTTTGCCAGAGGGGGTTAGCAGAACAAGTCTTCAAGATGATTTTTACAGACAATTAAAAGAACTTAAACTTGATAAATATAAAAGTATAGTTTCTGAAGACTTGCGGGTTGATTAAAGAGAAGACCGTTTGGTAAAAAGTGAGAAAGCAGCTTTTTTGGATTTAAACCGCTCGTTTTTTTTAAATCAGCTTAGAGTACTTAATATTTGTTTTGGAGAAAAGGGAAATATATCGCAGGATAATGCCACGTGGGCAGAAAGCTGGGTTCTTAGGTGGACTCCTGAGGCAGAAATACAGTTGGTTGAATGTACTTTAAAAGGTGACACAATATCTCAAGCTGTATCTTTTGAAATTAAAGAAAGAGTTGAAAATGCTAAAGATATTGGCGTTATAGCTTTAGCTATTGAGGATGCTTTTAATTGTGGTATGTCATCTGCTTTAAATTATGCCACAGCGGCATTACAAAAAATGGCGGTAGATGCAGTGGCACTGGAGCAGTTATCTATTACCGCTTACAGGCTTTCAGAGATAATTAAATATGGAAATATACGTTTTTTAGAATTATCGCCTTTGGTTCCTATTATTAAGCAGTTATTTTTTAGAGCTTGTATTATTTTGCCAAACGAGTGTGCTTGTGACGATGGAGGAAGCAAAGTTGTTATAAAAGCTATAGAACAGCTAAATAAATGTGAAAGAGCGCATGATTTTTTAAACAGTGAACAATGGCTTAAAACAATTAAATACATAGCCCAAAAAGATGATATTAACACAAAAATATCAGGTTTTGCGGCGGCTATATTGCTTGAAAAAGGCAAAATGGACGAGGACAATTTAAGCTCTGAAATAAAACGCAGACTGTCAAAGGGGTTGCCGGCTGCTCTTGGAGCAGGGTATTTTGAGGGATTGGCTATGAAAAATCATTACGCTTTGATAGCTCGCGTTGGTTTATGGAAAACACTTGACGAGTATTTAGAAAGTCTTGATGACGAGGAATTTAAAAGAGCGCTTGTATTTTTAAGAAGAGCGTTCGCCGATTTTAACTCAAACGAAAAATACAGTATAACCGAAAATTTAGGCGAGATATGGGGTGTTGATAAACAGCAGTTAAGTGAAACAATAAACTCGCCTTTGTCAAAACAAGCTCAAGAGCTTATAGATAGTCTTGATGATTTTGACTTTGATTTATAATAAGGAAAGTGAAAGCAATGGATAAAATACAAAAATGGAGACTTATATTAGGTCAAGAGAGTGAGGAAAAACTTTCTCAAATGGGAAATAGCTCATTATCAAGCGAAATGGACTTAATGGATAAAGCCCTTGCCGCTATATATAATAATTCCGAAAACGGAGGCGGTTTTGGAAAAGGGGGAAATGGCGGTTCAAAGCCTGTTATAAGCCGTTGGCTTGGAGATGTGAGAAGTTTATTTGACAAAGAGCTTGTTACAATAATACAAGGAGACGCAATAAACCGCTGTGGTATTAAAGAGTTATTGCTTGAACCAGAACTTTTAGAAAGTATAGAGCCAGATATAAATCTCGCCTCTGCTATACTTATGCTAAAAGAACAAATACCAAAAAGCTCTAAACAAAGCGCAAGAATATTTATTAAAAAAATTGTTGACGAAATAAACAAAATGTTTGAACAAGATATAAAACGCGCTGTAACAGCAGCTTTAAACCGCCGCAAACACTCGCCTATACCTTCGGCAGCGGCACTTGACTATAAAGCTACAATATCTAAAAACCTTAAATATTATAACAAAGATTTAAAAACTATCGTGCCAGAAAAGTTTTACTTTTTTGACAGAACAAGTAAATCGGCGGCTAATAAATGGACTGTAATACTTGATATTGACCAAAGTGGTTCAATGGGTGAGTCGGTTATATACTCGTCTATAATGAGCTGCATTTTAGCAAGTATGTCGAGCCTTAAAACTAAAATTGTGGCTTTTGACACCAACATAATAGATTTAACCGAAAAAAGCGATGACCCCGTTGACTTGTTATTTGGTTTTCAGCTTGGTGGCGGAACTAATATAGATAAATCGGTAGCATACTGTCAAAAATTTATAGAAAACCCTTCTAAAACATTGTTTTTTATTGTTACTGATTTAGAAGAAGGCGGAAACAGAGCCGCTCTTTTAAGACGGTTAGAAAACATGAAATCTAACGGCGTAACTATAATTTGTCTTTTGGCTATATCCGATAAAGGTAAGCCATATTACGATGCTCAGCTTGCCAAAAAAGTAGCCGATTTGGGTATACCATGTTTTGCCTGTATACCTCAGCTTTTGCCTAAATTGCTTGAAAGAGCTTTTAAGGGTCAGGACTTAAATTATTTTAAGCAAGAGTTTGAAAATAAGTATTAATATTATTTGGCTGCAATTTTAGGTTTTTTGAGTAATTTACAATAGAGCTGAATTAGTAATTTTATAATAAATAAATTTCCATTTAATTTATTTTGGTAGAGAAAGCGGAATTTGATATGAAGTTTAAATGTTTATTAATATAACAAGCCACCCTATATAGGGCGGCTCTTATTTTTATTTTACAACAATATTAACTATTTTATTTGGAACATATATTTCTTTTAATATTGTTTTTCCGTCAATACGTGAGGCGAGAATTTCTTTTGCTTTTTTAATAATCTTGTCTTTGTCAGTTCCCGCTTCTATTGTTAAACTTTCTCTTACTTTGCCGTTTATTTGCAAAGGAATAGTAATCTCGTCAACTTTAACGCTGTTTAAATCAGCTTCAGGCCACTTAGCATCAAATATTGAGCTGTTATGTCCTGTCTCATTCCATAACTCCTGAGCTATATGAGGAGTAAATGGCGCAAGCATTATAAGCAAAGCATCAATACAGTCTTTGTCAATTCCGTCCTGTTTTTTAGCCACATCAACCATTTTTGATGTATATTCCATAAATCCGCTTACTACAGTATTTGTTGTGAGTGCGTCAATTCTTTTTGTTATTTGGTCAATCATAACGTTTTTAACAAATTCTGACTCTTTTGTAGGAGCATGGTTTTTATCTTTATAAGTATAAACAAATTTCCATACTTTGTTGAGATAACGGAATACACCGTCAATTCCGCTGTCATCCCATTCTGAGTCAAGTTCTGGCGGACCAACAAAAAGCTCATACATTCTTAAAGAGTCACAGCCATATTTTTTAACAAGTTCATCAGGAGATACAACATTTCCTTTTGATTTACTCATTTTAAATCCGCTTTTGTTTATCATGCCTTGATTAAATAATTTTTTAAATGGCTCGTCAAAATCAACAGCGCCTATATCATAAAGAAACTTTGTATAAAATCTTGCGTAAAGAAGGTGTAGTACAGCATGCTCAACACCTCCAACATAAAGGTCTACAGGTGACCATTTGTTTAACGCCTCTTTGCTTGCTAACTCTTTATCATTGTGAGGGTCAGTATATCTAAGAAAATACCACGATGAACCTGCCCATTGAGGCATTGTGTTTGTTTCCCTTTTAGCTGGACCGCCGCATTTAGGGCAATTTGTGTTTACCCACTCATCTATAGCCGAAAGAGGGGACTCACCAGTATCTGTAGGTTTGTAATTTTTAACCTCTGGAAGCTCCACAGGAAGCTGGTCATCTGGTACAACAACTGTTCCGCAGTGCGGACAATGCACAAGCGGAATAGGCTCGCCCCAATATCTCTGTCTTGAGAACACCCAGTCACGCAGTTTGTAGTTTACCATTTTTCTTCCTATACCATTTTTTTCAAATATCTCAGGGGCTTTTTCTTTAGCCTCAGAAGATGTCATTCCCTCAAAAAGAGGTGAGTTAATCATAATTCCGTCACCAGTGTAAGCCTCTGTAAGCTCTTTTTCTTCTTCACCTTCTGGTATAATAAGCTGAATAATAGGTATGTTAAATTTTTTAGCAAACTCAAAGTCACGCTCATCGTGTGCTGGTACGCACATTATAGCGCCAGTACCATAATCAATAAGAACATAATCGGCTACCCATATAGGTATTAAAGCGTTGTTTAAAGGATTAATAGCGTAAGCGCCTGTAAACACACCAGTTTTTTCTTTATTTGACACACGGTCTACAGATGATTTTGTTGACGCTTGATAGCAGTATTCTTCAACAGCCTGTCTGTACTCATCAGTAGTTATTTCTTTAACAAATTTGTGTTCTGGCGAAAGTACCATTGCTGTACTTCCATATAAAGTATCTGGTCTTGTTGTGTAAACAGTAAGTTTTTGGTCAAATCCTTTTATATTAAAATCTATTTCGCTACCATAGCTTTTTCCTATCCAATCTGACTGCATTTTTTTTACTTTTTCTGGCCAATCAAGTTTATCAAGGTCATTAAGAAGTCTTTCGGCGTATTTTGTTATTTTAAGCATCCATTGTCTTAAATTCTTTTTTGTTACCTGTGAGCCGCATCTTTCACACACGCCGTTTGTAGCTTCCTCGTTGGCAAGAACACATTTACAGCTTGGACACCAGTTAAGCGGCATTTCTTTTTCATATGCAAGACCATTTTCAAACATTCTTGCAAATATCCATTGTGTCCATTTATAAAAACCTTTGTCAGTTGTATTTACTTCTTTACTCCAGTCATATATGGCACTTATTTCATGAAGCTGGCGTTTTGCGTTAGCTATATTTTCGGCTGTGCTTATTTTGGGATTTGTGTTTGTTTTTATAGCGTAATTTTCAGCAGGAAGACCAAAAGCATCCCACCCCATTGGATGTAAAACATTATATCCCTGCATTCTTTTCATTC
>CATJUP010000147.1 GCA_949743655.1 uncultured Eubacteriales bacterium | reverse complement strand
GAGGCTTAATAATGAAAAAAGTAAAAATTATGGTGTTAAGAAAAATATTTAATTAAGATTTATCTCTTGAGTATGGCGCTGAGGGTATTACGCCTGCCATATGCTTAAAGAGGGACAGACATTTTAGGCCGATTATGCCAAACTTGAGGGACTTTGCGATGAGGCTTGGAAGGATATATATTAGTATGTTTTCGCGCTGTCTCATGGCGCTGATAAAGGGTTGTTTTATTATTGAGACTGGTTCGGAAAACCGAGTATTGCTATATGCAGTTGTAATGACGGCATAAGACCGATTATATTTAAAATTGAGACGACTGACGAGGAAAGTATAATTGATTATACGCCAATAAAGTATTAAAACTTATTTATAAGCCCGTAATGCAAAAGAGCTTCATATATTCCATTTTTAGCCGCTGAGTCAGTAACAAATTCCGATACTTCGTCAAGCCGTGGATGATGTTTTAGCATAGCTATACCATGACAGGCTTGTTTAAGCATTGTATAGTCGTTTTCGCCGTCTCCAAAAGCGTATGTATTTGATATATCAATATTAAAATATTTGCACACATCTTTTATGCCATTGGCTTTTGACACATATTTTGGATTTATATCACATGAAGTTATATCTGGATTAGGTACGGTAATAGTCACTTTTGTGTCAAAAAATTTTTTAATGTAATTTATATCATTAAAGTTTCTGTATATAACAAGTATTTTACATATATCTTCATTATTATAATCGTTTATGTTTTCAAAAAGTGATGGACTTACTTTAAACATATTAATCATTTTGTTAAAAAGTTTGTCTTTTGGAAGGTTTACAAAACATTTGTCAAAACCCTCTATAACATATATCATATTTTGACTGTTGAAGAAGTTTGTTAAAGAACGCAATATGTTTTTATCAAAGGGCTTTTTGCCTATAATTTTATTTTTGTATATTGTACAACCGCCGTTTGCTGTTATAAGCAGGTCAAAGTCTACATCAAATTTTGGAATATATTTAAAACTTCTACCAGTAGCTAAACATGCCGCATAGCCATTGTTTTTAAGCTGGTTTATTGACTGTATTGTTTTTAATGCGGGTGTGTATATTCCGTTGTCTTTGTCGGTAAGTGTTCCGTCATAGTCAAAAAACACAGCTCCTTTAAATTGTTTTTTCATTTTACACTCCTTAAAAATTTAATAATACTTTTTTTGACACAGTATATTATATCAAATATAATAATTGATGTATAGTTTTAGGTATAAAAATTAGATAGGGTGGAGTTATGGATATTTTTGAGAATTTTGAGTTTATTGTTGAAAATGGGAATGCTGTTATAAAAAAGTATAACGGTAACGAGAGTTTTGTTATAATACCAGATTATATAAATGGGTTTTGTGTTAAATCAATAGGCAATGAGGCTTTTAGGGGAAAGGGAAATATAAAAGATATAGTTTTACCAAAAAATATATATTATGCTGGTGATTATGCTTTTTGCGAGTGCAGGGGAATAAATGCTCTTTTTTTTGGTGATGCTCTTAATTTTGCTGGAGCGCATTTGTTGTATAATTGCAGGGGACTTGAGAAAATAAGAATACCCTCAAATATAAGCTGCATTGGCGATGGTTTTGTTAAAAACTGCGACAATTTAAAGCATATAACAATATCGTCAGGCGATATATCATCGTCAGTGTCAGGTTTTTTAAATGAGCTTAACAGCAGTTTTACGCTTTATATAGAAAGTGACAATAGCACTCTTGTTTTTCCAGCTTTTGGATATGAGTATATAGACAAGTGCTATTCACGAACGTTTGAGACTATTACTCATGGCGCCGGTGTAACATATAGACGCTGTATTGAGAAAAATAAAATAAATTATGATGTTTATGATTTGGCTTTTAAATATGCTTCAAACGAGGAAACAGCCGACACAATGTGTTTTATAGCTGTAAACAGGCTGACTAATAGTTATAATTTATCAAAAACATATAAAGAGATGTATATAAAATATGTAACTGAAAACATTTTAAAAGTGTTAAGTGTTATTATAAAAAATGACAATATGGATTTTGTTGATATAATTGAAAATGAGAATATTTTTACAGCCGATAATATTAAAGAGGCTGTGATGTTAGCTAATGAAATGGACAGACCTGACTTTACAGCTTTATTTATGGACATAAAAATGAAGCGATTTGGAAAAACAAAAAAGGTATTTGATATTTAGTAAAATAAATAGGTGATTTTATGGAAGAACAGTATAAATTAGCTAAAAAAATTGAACAGGTAGGGGCAAAAATACTTGAGACTTCGAGAAGTGAAATTTATATTTATATGCGTTTTTTGGCATTGGCTTTTGGCGGGTTAAAGTATGCTCCAAGTGACAAAACGGCTACATTGGGTACAGACGGATATTTTATTTATTACTCACCGATGTTTATTATAGACAGATACCGTTTTGATATTAAGTGGATAAACAGAGCGTATATTCATATTATATTTCATTGTATGTTTAGGCATCCATCATCAAGAGAAGGGCGAGATAAGCAAATTTGGAATTTATCATGTGATATAGCCGCCGAGCACTTAATAGACTCTTTTAATTATAGCGGATTAAGAAGAGACATGACAGCAGAAAAAAGAAGGATTTACACTATTGTAAATGAGAATATTAAAGTTGTTTCGGCGCAAGGTGTGTACAGGCTTATAGAAAGCGGTGTTATAGACAAAATTGAAAACATAATACCAGAATTTTTAGTTGACGACCACGATTTTTGGACGATATACGAAAATGAGGAATTACAAATTCCTAACACTGAAAACAATGAGAACAACGAGAACATTAATGATAATGACGGTGACGAAAGTGAAGAAAACAGCGGCAGCTCTGGAACATCAAACAAGTTTAATGACAAAAACCAAAATAAAGGGAAACCAAGTAAAAATGATTTTGATGATAAATGGAGAGACATAAGCTCTAAAACTCAAACAGACATGGACACATTCTCAAGAGAAAGCGCCGAAAAGGCAGGAGAGCTTTTAAAATATATAACAATAGAAAATCGAAAGGGATATGATTATAAAAGTTTTTTGATGAAATTTTTTACACATAAAGAGGTAATGAGGCTTGATTTAGATAGTTTTGATTATATATACTATACGTATGGTCTTAAAATTTATAACAATATGCCGCTTATAGAGCCTTTAGAGTACAAAGACGATAATAAAATAGACGAATTTGTTATAGCTCTTGATACATCGGCATCGTGTTCTGGCGAGCTTATAAAAGGATTTTTGAATGAGACGTATTCTGTTTTAAGCGATAACGAGAGCTTTTTTAGAAAAATAAATGTGCATATTATACAGTGCGACAGCAAAGTGCAGTCAGACATAATAATTACTTGCAGAGAAGACTTTGAAAAGTATGTAAAATCTTTTGAGGCTATGGGTTTTGGCGGTACTGACTTTAGACCAGTATTTGAGTATGTGAATAAACTTATTGATGACGGAAAAGCTGAGAATTTAAAGGGAATGATTTATTTTACAGACGGCTTTGGTACTTATCCTGATAAAATGCCGCCGTATGAAACGGCTTTTGTGTTTTTAAACGAAAGTTATGATAATTCTGGAGTTCCAGCATGGGCGTCTGAAATAATAGTTGAAAGAGAAGAACTTTTGAAAAACGGAGGAGTATAATTTTGAATATAAAAAAAGCTAAACAGGAAATAAAAGACTCAATAGAGGCTTATCTTACGAAAGATGAATTTGGAGATTATGCCATACCTTTGGAAAGCCAAAGACCTTTGTTATTAATAGGTCCTCCTGGTATAGGAAAAACTGCCATAATGCGCCAAATAGCGGCTGAGTGTAAAATAGGTCTTGTTGCATATACAATAACTCACCATACAAGACAAAGCGCCATAGGTCTTCCATATATTGAAGAAAGAGAGTTTGGAGGCAATAAGTATTCTATTACAGAATATACAATGAGCGAGATTATAGCTGCCGTATACAAACAAATCGAAGAAACAGGACTTAAAGAGGGCATATTGTTTATTGATGAGATAAACTGCGCATCCGAAACATTGGCGCCGGCTATGCTTCAATTTTTGCAGTACAAAACTTTTGGAAGTCACAAAGTGCCAGAAGGCTGGATAATTGTTTCAGCCGGAAACCCTCCAGAGTACAATAAATCTGTAAGAGAGTTTGACATTGTTACACTTGACAGAGTTAAAAAAATAGAGGTATCAGAAGATTACGATATTTGGAAAGAATACGCCATTAAAAACGGAATAAACGGCGCTATAATATCTTATATTGATATTAAAAAAGAAAACTTCTATTGTGTTAAAAATACAGCCGAGGGTAAAATATTTGCCACGGCGAGAGGTTGGGAAGACTTATCAAATATTATGTATGTATATGAAAAACTTAACAAAATAGTTGACTTTGATGTTGTTTATCAATATATACAAAATAAAAAGATAGCGCGTGATTTTTCGGCATATTTGGAGCTTTACAAAAAATATAAAAAAGATTACTCTATACCAGACATACTTGACGGAGACATGAATAAAATTTATATTGACAGGCTTCGTTTGGCGCCTTTTGATGAAAGAATGAGTGTTATAAACTTAATACTCTCAAGCCTTAACGACAGTTTTAAAAACGCGGACAGAGCAGATTATTTTGTTACGCTTTTACAGGAAAATATTAAAGAGATAAAGCCTCAGCTTTTAAGTGAGTATTCAGCGGACAAGCGTCCAGAAGAAATAATAAATTCTGTTATAAAAATTAAAAGAACTAATACAGAAAATATGAGTAAAAATGGACTTGTCCAAAAATATGACGAACATATGTTAAATTTAGTATACGACAAGTTAGACGAGTTTGTAATTGAGATTTTAAAACAAAACATAACATATTGCGAAAAGGCTTTTGACTGTATAAAAGAGCTGTTTTTAAAAGAAGTTGAAAAAAGACAAGAAATAATTGACAAGACTTCTTTTTATTTAGATAATGCTTTTGATTTTGTTGAGCATGTATTTGGACAAAGCCAAGAAATGATTGTTTTTGTTACAGAACTTAATTCGGGGTATTTTAGCATAAAATTTATTGATGAAAACGGATGTGTTAAGTTTTATCAGTATAACAAGCAGTTGTTATACAAGCAGAGGCAAAAAGCTCTACTTAGTGACATAGATACAATAAGGGATATGTTAAATGAATAAGTGACACAGCTAAAAGTTGTGTCACGACAGGCGGTTTGGAAGGTTCAACCAAACCGCCGGAACGAAAAGAACAGCCGAGAAAATAATAAACACAGCCAAAAGCAATGTCACAATAGGCGGTTTTGGTGGTTCAGTTAAAACACTGGAATATAATTTGTTTTGAATAAAACAGCAGTTTTATGTTACATGTCAATGGTAGTAGGTGTTTTAGAGTTTTAGGTACAGTGTTTATAATGTATTGATATTGTTAAAAATATATTTTTTATACAAATTTTGACGAATTAAACAAGTTTTTTACGCATTTTTTTAATAAAATTTAGTATTGTAGTAAAATTTTATGCCATTTTTGAGTTTATTTTTATATGCTGTTAAAATTATTGCTGTAAAATTAACGAAATATATTATATTGTGTTGAGTTTATAAAATAATTGTGTTAAAATAATTAAGGCAATATAATGTTTAGTATATTATCCTATAATACCGTATATTTACGGTGTATAAAGGGTTTAATATTATAATTAT
>CATJUP010000146.1 GCA_949743655.1 uncultured Eubacteriales bacterium | reverse complement strand
TTATTGTTATGATGTTTTAAGTGAGTATGAGGAAGATTTTGAGAAATACTTTAAAATACTTGCTGACTTTGATTATGAAATGGAACGAAATGATGAAAATATAATTAATACAGCAAAGTTTATTAAAACTTATTCCGAAAAGGAAAAACTTATGCCTTTTGATTGTAATGCTGTTGAAAGAATTATTGAATATTCATCACGAATGACTGATAAGAAAAATAAACTATCAACAAGATTTAACAAAATAGGTGAAATATTATGCGAGGCTAATGCTTGGGCTGATATTGACGGCGCTAAAATAGTAAGTGCTAAGTATGTTAAACAAGCCATGGACGAAAGAAAAGAAAGATTAATGCTTTATGAAGAAAAACTTTCTGAAATGATTGAAGACGGCGTTATAATGGTTGATACAGAGGGTAAAAGAATAGGTCAAATTAATGGTCTTTCGGTTATAGATATGGGAGGATACGCTTTTGGAAGTATAAGCCGTATAACTGCGGTTTCTTATATGGGTAAAAGTGGAATAATAAATATAGAAAAAGAAGCTGAAATGAGCGGAAACACACACACAAAGGGAATGAATATAATAGCGGGATATATAGGTAAAAAATATGCTCAGGATTTTCCTATATCACTTTCGTGCAGAGTGTGTTTTGAACAAAATTATGGCGGAATAGACGGCGACAGCGCATCGAGCACCGAACTTTATTGTATACTTTCAAGTTTATCCGAAATACCTGTAAATCAATATATAGCTGTTACTGGTTCTGTAAATCAATTTGGCGATATACAGGCGATAGGCGGCGTAAACGAAAAAATAGAGGCTTTTTTTGAATTGTGCAGTAAAAGGGGACTTAATGGAAAACAGGGTGTTATGATACCAGAAACAAATGTAAATGACCTTATACTTGACGAGAGTGTTGTTGAGGCTGTTAAAAATGGAAAATTTCATATATATGCTGTGTCATCAATAGATGATGGAATAGAGCTTATGCTCTCAACGCCAGCAGGAACGCCAGATGAACATGGTAACTACCCTAATGGAAGTGTACACAAAAAGGTATATGATAAACTTAAAGAATATTATATAAAGTCTTTTGACGAACCAGATGAAGAGGAAACTGTTGAACAGAGCGAACAATAAAAAATTGAGGGCAAATTTTTGCCCTCAATTTTTTTGTGATTTTTGATACTATTCTTAAAAAAGAGTCTCTTTGATTACAAAAATTACTTAAAAACTAAAAAATACATACATTATATTTTTATATTTGATTATTTTTTGTTTGCTATAGAATAAGCAACGTCAACAATCATGTCTTCTTGTCCACCAACCATTTTTCTCTTTCCAAGCTCTATGAGTATGTCTCGAGGGTTAAGCCCAAATTTTTCTGCCGCTTTATAAGTGTGAAGAAGAAAACTTGAGTATACTCCAGCATAGCCAAGCATAAGAGGCGCTGTTTTTATTATTTGTGGTCTGTGCATTATAGGTTCTACAATTTCTTCGGCTACGTCTTGAATAGCGTACATATCCATGCCTGTATTATAACCCATTCTGTTAAGTACCGCTGTTAAAACTTCTATTTGTGTGTTTCCAGCACCAGCGCCAAGACCACGGCATGTAGCGTCTATATATGTAGCTCCAGATTGTACGGCAGCTATAGAGTTTGCTACAGCGAGGCTTAAATTGTTGTGTGCATGAAAACCAACTGGTATGTCAATACCATTCACAAGCGTTTCTACTCTTGCTTTTACATCGTCTGGCAAAAGGTATCCAGATGAGTCAGCAAGGTTTACATAATCAGCGCCAGCATCTTGAAAAATTTTAGCCTGTTCGAGAAGTTTTTCAGGGCTTGCCATATGTACCATCATAAGAAAACCACAAGCCATCATACCCATTTTTTTAGCGGCTTGTATATGCTGTATTCCAACATCAGCCTCTGTACAGTGAGTAGCTACACGCACAACTCTCGCGCCGTTTGAGTAAGCCTCTTCTAAGTCTTCTATAGTGCCTATACCAGGTATTAAAAGTATAGCCTGTTTTGCGTTTTTAATAACTGTGCTCGCGGATTTTATAAGCTCCATTTCATTATATTTTGAAAATCCATAGTTGAATGTAGAGCCTGTTATTCCGTCACCATGAGCGCACTCAATAATATCAACACCTGTTTTATCAAGCCCTCCGGCTATAGCAATTACTTGTTCTGGTGAAAAGCTATGGCTTACGGCATGGCTTCCGTCACGAAGTGTTGTATCTACTATATTAATTTTACGATTATCCATTTTTTGTACCTCCCTTATTTATTAAGCATTTTAGCAGCTAATTTTTCGGCTACAGCTATAGCGGCCGAGTTTATAATATCAAGATTTCCTGAGTATTTAGGGAGAAAATCTCCTGCGCCTTCAACTTGAATAATTACTGTTACTTTGTTTCCATCTATAATAGGAGGAACTCTAAGCTGATAGCCAGGCACATACTGTTGTACTTCTTTTATTCTTTTGTTTACAGCATCAATAATAGCTTTCTCGTCTGGGTTTTTAACAAGTGTATATATAGTGTTACACATCATAACAGGAGGTTCAGCCGGGTTAAGTACAATTATAGCTTTTGCTCTATCGGCGTTACCTATAATTTCAAGTCCTTTTCTTGTTGTTTGGGTAAACTCGTCTATGCTCGCTCTTGTTCCAGGTCCTGCTGATTTGGATGATATACTTGCTACTATTTCGGCATACTCAACATCTGCCACTTCGTTAATAGCATTTACAATAGGTATTGTTGCCTGTCCTCCGCAAGTTACCATGTTAAAATTGTCAACGTCTTGTAGAGCGTTAAGATTACAGCATGGCACTACATAAGGTCCAACAGCGGCTGGAGTCATATCTATGGCTATTTTACCAGCGGCTTTAAGTATAGGGGCGTTTTTAATATGAGCACTTGCAAGTGTAGCATCGAAAACAATTTTTACGTCAGGGTCGTCAGCCACAGCCTGAACACCTTTCATAGAAGTTTTAAAACCAAGTTTTTCAGCTCTTGTCAGACCTTCACTTTCAACAATACCAGTCATAAAATACATTTCAAGATATTTACTTCTCATAACCTTATACATAAGGTCTGTACCGATATTACCAGGACCGATAATACCAACTTTAATTTTGTCCATTTTTAAATC
>CATJUP010000145.1 GCA_949743655.1 uncultured Eubacteriales bacterium | reverse complement strand
ATTTTCTATAAACAGATATGTGTGAGTTTCGTTTGAGTTTTTAATAAATTCCGATAATATGTCATTTATGGAGTTTAAATAAATTTCATTTTCATTACTTTGAATATCAATACCGCTAAATGATAAAGCGATTATAAAGCATTTTCCTTTAATTTTAAATCCACTATTTGTATCGTTAAGTATTTTTTCGGTTTCACTTATATTTAGTGTATCGCCAAACAGAATATCTTTTATATGTTTTTCTATTACATTAGGAGATATATTTTTAATAATTCTCTCCATATTTTTTTCTTTAATAGCTGATGTTTGATACTCATTTTTTAAAAATTCAATCTCATTTTTTGAGTTGTTAAATCTTTCGGCAGCCTCTTTTGTATTTTCGTAAATATTAGATACAATGCTGTCTATAGGCTTGTAAATACTTTTTGATATGTATATTATAAAAACAAAACTTATAACTAAAAATAAAATTAAAAGCGGAAGTATAGATATTAATATTTGTATTGGATTTAATTTTATAATTTCAGGACTATAATTTGATACAAATGCCCATTTAGTTAGTTTAGAATTAGCTACTATTATGTCTTTGTGCCACATTATATTATTGTTTTTATGTATGTCTTTAAACTTAATTAAATTGGTATTTATATTGCCATTATTAATTATTGTACTGCTATTTGTTGTGTCAACAACACAAAAATTGCCATAAGTCTCTAAATATAAATTATTAAATAATTTTTCATTGTCTATCTCGAAAATTATTGTAGATAATGGTGTGTCTATTGAATATAAAAAGTTCATATATATAAATACTGTATTGTCAATATAGCATATACTTACGTCTCCATATTCAGTATCGTATATTTTAGTAGAGTTTTTATTTAATATATCTTTGTATACAAAATCCTCAAGCGAGGATATTTTTCCGCTTGAGTCATATATTTTATTGTTTTTTAGCTCATATAAAAATATGTTTTTAATATTATCATTGTACTTTCCAAAATTCTCAAGTATACGAATAACGTTTTTATCTCTCTCGTAATTGACTGTGTGACCTGTTTGCTGAATTATACCAGCATTAATTATATATGGCTCATTTGATAGTTGAACAGCCACATTTTTTATATTGCTTAAAACACTCTCAAAAGACTGAACAGAAAACAATATTTTTCTCTCATAATCTTCACGCATATTTTCTTTAATGTTGTTATATGTAAAATAGCTGACCATTGCATAAAATATACCGCACATAATTAGGTACAAAATAATGAGCATAAAAAATGTTCTGTAAAACAGACTATTAAGTTTTATTTTTTTATATAATTTCATAATATTCACCCATTTATAAAAATATAAATGTATTTTACCATTATATAACACAGAACTCAACAATATATAAATATTGTTTTTATAACAAATTTATTGTAATTGAAAAAATAGAGCTTTTGTGGTACTATTAGTTAGATTTTAACAGACTAATATTAGGTGAAAAAACACTTAAAATTTAGAAGTTATTAAATTATACTTGCTTGTATTTAATTAAAATAATGTTGTTATTTTTAGCTTTATAATGAAACGGAGATTAATTTGATGATTAGTTTTGAAAATTTGAACGATATGCAGAAAAAAGCGGTAAACAAAACAGAGGGACCACTGCTTATTTTAGCAGGAGCTGGTTCTGGAAAAACTGGAACGCTTACTGTAAGAATAGCTAATTTAATTGATAAAGGCGTTAAACCATGGAATATTATGGCTATTACGTTTACAAATAAGGCAGCCCGTGAAATGAAAGAAAGAATATTAAAAATTGTTGGTGACGCGACAAAAGATATATGGATAAGCACTTTTCACTCGTCATGTTTGCGTATTTTAAGAAAAGACATTGATAAAATAGGTTATGACAGAAATTTTTCTATATATGATACATATGATACTCAAAAAGTTATGAAAGAGACTTTTGGACGTATGGATTTGAGTCTTACAGATAAAATGTTTACAGTAAAAGGTGTTTTGTCCGAAATAAGTTCAGCTAAAGAGGATATGCTTTCCCCGTCTGATTATATGGCTAAATACGGTAACGACAAATATAAAGCCAAAATAGGAGAGGTTTATAGAGAGTATCAAAACAGACTTAAAAATAGCTGCGCTCTTGATTTTGATGACTTAATTTATTACACAGTAAGGCTTTTGGAAGAAAGCAAAGAAACACGTGATTATTATCAAGAAAAATTTAAGTACATAATGGTTGATGAGTATCAGGACACAAACACAAGCCAATATAAATTTATAAGACTTTTAGCGTCAAAATATAATAATATTTGTGTTGTAGGTGATGACGACCAAAGTATTTATGGCTGGCGCGGGGCTAATATAAGAAACATACTTGATTTTGAGAAAGACTTTACAGATGCCGAGGTAATAAAATTAGAGCAAAACTATCGTTCAACAAAAACTATATTAGACGCAGCAAATTCGGTTATTAAAAATAATGATGAGAGAAAAAGTAAATCTCTTTGGACAGAAAATGATGAAGGTGTGATAATAAAAGGGTATTGTGCTGATAATGAGTATGACGAAGGAAAATTTATATCTCTTAAAATAGAAAATTTTGTTAGAAAAGGAAGAAATTATAAAGATTTTGCTGTGCTTTATCGTACATACGCTCAATCAAGAGCTGTTGAGGAACAATTTATAAAAATTAATATACCTTACAGGCTTTGTGGAGGAACAAGATTTTATGACCGTAAAGAGATAAGGGATATATATTCGTATTTAAAACTTATAGCTAATAATAATGACGATGTAGCGGCTAAAAGAATAATAAATGTTCCTAAACGTGGCATAGGTGATACATCTGTTGATAAATTGTCGGATTTGGCTAATATTAATAATGTTAGTTTTTATGATTGTATATCTTTATCATCAAAAACGGGAGATTTAGGCAGAAGCTCTAAAAAATTTTTGGACTTTTATGAAATGATAGAAAGATTTAAACAGCTTAAAGACAAAATTAGCGCCGCTGATATTATAGAAGTTGTGGCTAAAGAAACTGGATATATAGAAATGCTTGAGATTGAGGGAACTCAAGAGGCTGAAATGAGAATTGAGAATATAGAAGAGTTTGTATCAAAAGCGGCAGAATATACAAACTCAACAGGTGATACATCTTTAGAAGGGTTTTTAGAGGAAGTGGCACTTGTAGCGGATGTAGACGATTATTCGGAGGATGAGAATTGTGTTGTTCTTATGACACTGCATTCGGCTAAGGGTTTGGAATTTCCAGTTGTGTTTATGGCGGGAATGGAAGAAGGACTTTTTCCAGGACACAGAAGTGTAGACAGTGTTGACGAAAAAGCTATGCAGGAGGAAAGACGGCTTTGTTATGTTGGTATAACAAGAGCAAGAGAAGAATTATATCTAACTTATGCTAAAATGAGAACTCAGCATGGCAGCAGCCAATATAATATGCCGTCAAGATTTTTGAAAGAAATTCCAAAAGAATATATAGAATGGGTTAATTTAAGAAATAATAATAATTACTCAAAACAAATGTATGTAAAAAAACAAATATTGCCTCCTATATCAACTAAAAACACTTATGGAATAAAAAGCGCCAACCCTATTCCAGAACCTAAAAACTTTAAACTTAATTTTGTTGTAGGAGATAAAGTACGCGCGCCTAAATATGGCATAGGTACTGTAAAAAGTATTAAACCTGCTGGCGCGGATTATGAAGTTGAGGTGAGTTTCCCTTCAAACAGCACAAAAAAATTTATGGCTGGTCTTTCTAAACTTATAAAAACGGAATAATGAAAGGGTGTATGTTTGTGGAAAAATTGCTTGAGAGAATGAATGAACTTATATCTGTGCTTAATGACGCTTCTAAAAAATATTATCAGGACGCTAATCCCGCTATGACCGATTATGAGTATGATAAATTGTATGATGAGCTATGCTCTATTGAAAAGCAAACAGGTATAATAATGTCTTCAAGCCCTACACAGCATGTTGGGTATACAGTTTTAAGCGGACTTACAAAAATACGTCACGAAAAGCGTATGCTCTCTCTTGACAAAACAAAAGACATAAATAAACTTAAAAGCTGGCTTGGTGACAATGAGGGAATACTTTCGTGGAAACTTGATGGGCTTACAATAGTGCTTAAATATAAAGACGGTACTCTTTTGCAGGCTATAACAAGAGGTAATGGCGATATTGGCGAGGATATAACTCATAACGCAAGAATGTTTAAAAATATACCTCTAAAAATATCATTTAAAGGCGAGCTTGTTTTGAGAGGTGAGGGCGTTATTTCATATTCTGAGTTTGAAAGAATAAACGACACATTGCCAGACGAGGAAAAATATAAAAACCCACGTAACCTTTGCAGTGGAACAGTGCGGCAGTTAAATAGTGAAATTGCCGCAGAAAGAAAAGTCACTTTTTATGCTTTTACGCTTGTTTCTACGGAAGGAAAAGACGACTGGAATTTTAAAGAAGAGCAAATGGATTTTTTAGCCGAACTTGGTTTTGATGTTGTTGAAAGAAAAAAAGTTACTTTGGATAATTTATATGAGACAGTAAAATATTTTGAGAGCAAAATTGAGGTGAATAATTTTGCCTCAGACGGGCTTGTGTTGACATATAACAGCATACCATACAGCCAGTCTCTTGGTGAGACATCAAAATTTCCAAAAGACTCAATAGCGTTTAAGTGGGCTGATGAAACAGCAGAAACCACATTAAAATATATAGATTGGAGCACATCACGCACAGGGCTTATAAATCCTATTGCCGTATTTGAGTCTGTAGAGCTTGAGGGAACGAGTGTAAACAGGGCAAGTCTTCATAATTTAAGCGTTATGGAGGAATTGAAAATAGGAATAGGAGATAAGTTAAAAGTATATAAAGCCAACATGATAATACCGCAAATAGCCGAGAACATAACTAAAAGCGGAGATATTGAAATACCGCATAATTGTCCTGTTTGCGGAGGTGAAACCGAAATCCGAAAACTTAAAGATGGAAAAGCTCTTTACTGTACTAATCCCAACTGTCATGCCCAAAGAGTGCGCGCACTTGACCATTTTGTAAGCAGGGATGCTATGAATATAGAAGGGCTTTCTGAAGAGACAATAGACAAATTTATAGAAAATGGTTTTATAAACACATACGCCGATATTTTTAGTATTGATAAATTTGAGGATAAAATAAAAGATTTAGAAGGATTTGGCGAAAAATCGTATAACAATATGATAAAATCAATTCAAAAATCGACTACTGTAGGGATTGCTAATTTTATATATGCTCTTGGTATAAACCATGTTGGGCTTAGCAACGCCAAACTGCTTTGTAAAAACTTTGATAATGATATTGACGCGATTATATCCGCAAGTGAGGAGGAACTAAACGATATAGACGGTTTTGGAGAGGTAATAGCCCATAGTATACACAGTTATTTCTCAAATGATAAAAATGTTGAGATTTTAAAAAAGGCTATGGAATTTATCAATTTTAAAGCTGAGGAATATTCGTCAGATTTAACCCTTTCGGGACTCTCATTTGTTATAACAGGAGATTTGGAGCATTATGGAAACAGAAAAGAGCTTCAAAATATTATAGAGTCAATGGGTGGTAAAGTAACGAGCACTGTTACTAAAAAAACAAATTTTCTTATAAATAATGACGCTTTTTCTGGTTCGGCTAAAAACAAAAAAGCAGCCGAACTTTCGGTGCCGGTTATAACAGAAAATGAGTTTGTTGATAGGTTTATAAATAATTAATTTGGAGGGATTAAATTTGATGCTTACAAATCTAAGGTTAGAAGATATAACTCTTACTCAAAACTGTATTGTTCCTAATTTTTCACCGAATGTAACCGAATATAAATTTTTTGTTCAAAGTGATATTTATGGTGTTAATGTTTATGCTTATTCTGAGAGCGATGTATACATTAACGGTGAAAAAATAAATTGCGATGAGCCTACTCTTATTAAACTTAAAGAGGACTACGAATATTACGGCGTTGAGTATTCTGAAACAGTTGAAATAAAAGTTACTGACGGCAAAGAAGAAAAATTGTATAAAATTGATATAATAAGAGAAAACGCAAAAGAGATATACGACCTATTTAAACCATATGTTTTTGATGACCCTGATACAAAAATAAAAATGCCTTATGAAATTTATTTGCCTAAAAACTATGACAAGAATAAAAAATACCCTCTTGTGTATGTTCTTCATGGAGCGGGACAAAGACTGCAAAGTGTTGATATGGTGCTTAAAAGATATGAGAGTGCCACAGTATGGGCAAAGGATGCTCAAAAAGGAATAAACGAGTGTATTATTGTATCGCCTCAATGCGCTGAGGCAAACGGAATAGGCTGGACATATTTTATGGAATTTTTAGACCACGGAAAAGAGAACGCTGAGGTTTATAAATTTACAAAATGGGGAATTTCGGCGTACAATCTTTTACAGGAAATAAAAAGAGAATATGCTGTAGATTTAAATCGTATATATTTAACAGGTGTTTCAATGGGAGGATTTGGCACATTTGAAATGGCTGTTGAGCATCCTGATGAATTTGCGGCTATAGTGCCTATATGCGGCGGGGGAGACCCTAAAAATATTAAAAACTTAAAGGGACTGCCTATATGGCTTTTTCATGCGGCTGATGACCCGCTTGTTGATTATAACAAATGGTGTGTGCCTACAATAAAAGCTCTTGATGAAGCTGGTATTGAGTATAAAAAAACAATATATGCCCCTAATAAAGTATTTTATCCTTCTGGTCATTTCTCATGGACGCCGGCTTATGCCAACAAAGATATGAGAAAATGGCTTTTTGAGCAAGTAAAAAGTAATTAATCACAATATTTTGAAAGTATATTTTGAAGCGCGGATGATGAACTTGTATGACTCCGCGCTATTTTTATGTCGTATTTTTTAGCCGTTTGAACAGCACTTTTAGCCATTATATGCGACACAGTGCTTGTAAAAAGCACAATAAGGTCTGGAGTACCTATATGTGCTCTAAAATTTCCAGGAAGCTGTGTGAATATTTTAGCTTTACAGTTGTATTTATCACATACGTCTATATATTGACGAGCCATTCTGTCATTTCCTCCTACTATAACCACACTCATAATTAATAACTCCTTTCTAATTAAATATTAAAGCTATTTATTGTTGTATAAAATTATTTTTAATTAGCTAATACTAACTAATTAAATGATAACATTTTTAATTGTCTATGTCAATATAAAATTACTTAATAAAAATAAAAATTAGTTATATACAATTTTTTTTAGTTTTGGTATTGACAAGTGCTCTTGTAAGTGATAACATATCATTGTTGTGAATAACTAATATATGTTGTCATTAATTTATTAAAGAGGTGGTAATTATTATGCCTTTAAATATGGCTAAAATTGGAGAGGAAAACACAATTAAAAGAATTGGCGGAAAAGAAGACATTAAGCATTTTTTGGCTAATTTAGGTTTTGTGGAAGGCAGTAATGTTAAAATTATTACATCTATTAACGGCAATGTTATAGTTGATGTAAAAGGCTCAAGAGTAGCTGTAAGCAGCCAAATGGCAGGAAAAATTTATGTTTAAATATATGGAGGGTATTTGTTATGACATTAAAAGACATAACGGTTGGTAAAACAGCTAAAGTTCTTAAAATAAATGGTCAAGGTGCTGTAAAAAGACGCATTATGGATATGGGTATTACAAAGGGCACAGATATAAACATAATAAAGGTAGCACCTCTTGGTGACCCTATTGAGATTAATTTAAGAGGCTACGCGCTTTCGCTAAGAAAAGCTGACGCCGAAATGATAATAGTAGAATAAACAAATACAGGGGGAATTATTATGATTAAAATAGCTCTTGCGGGAAACCCGAATTGCGGAAAGACTACTCTTTTTAACTCTCTTACAGGAGCTAACCAGTTTGTTGGAAACTGGCCGGGCGTTACTGTTGAAAAAAAGGAAGGACGTCTTAAAGGCTATAAAGATGTGAATATAGTTGACCTTCCAGGCATATATTCACTTTCACCATATACGCTTGAGGAAGTTGTGGCTAGAAATTATATTATATCCGAAAAGCCAGATGCTATTATAAACATACTTGACGGTACAAATTTGGAAAGAAATTTGTATTTAACAACACAAATAACAGAGCTTGGAATACCTGTTGTTATAGCCGTTAATATGATAGATGTTGTAAGAAAGAATAAAGATTATATAAATATTAAAGAACTCTCAAAAATAACTGGCTGTGAGGTAATTGAAATATCGGCTATTAAGGACGAAAATGTAGTGGAAGTTGCTAAAATGGCTGTAAAAGCCGCTGAGGCTAATAAAGCGACTAAGCCAAGACATGTTTTTAACAAAAGTGTTGAAGAGGTTCTTAACAGTATAGAAGAAAAACTTCCTGATACTATAAAAGCTGAGCAAAAAAGATTTTTTGCTATTAAACTTTTTGAGAGAGACAACAAAATAGGAAATTTGGCTAAAGAGCTTCCAGATGTGGAAAGTATTATAGCCGATGCCGAGAAAAAATTTGAAGACGACAGCGAAAGTATAATAACAAACGAGAGATACATTTACATATCTTCTATAATATCAAAGTGCTACAAAAGCAGCGGAAAAAACAAAATTAGTATGTCTGATAAAATAGACAGAATTGTTACAAATAGAATATTGGCTTTGCCTATATTTGCTGTGGTTATGTTTATAATATATTATGTATCTGTAAGCACTGTAGGCACAATAGCAACAGATTGGGCTAATGACGGTGTTTTTGGTGACGGATGGTTTTTATTTGGTATGGGTTCGGCGGCTTATGGAGAGGCAAGCGAGGAATACGATGTAGCGCAGAAAGAAGTTGAGGCGTTTTTGACGGCAGCTGAGCAAGCGGGTATTAGTATTGATGCCGAAAATTTTGTTGAACAAGTGTCTATAGCCGGCATAGTGGGAAACGCTGAGTTTTATGACGAAGGAGGCAACATTGAGGAAATAGTTGAGGTTGATACTCAAGCATATATTGAGGCATCTGTTGTAAAAGAACCTGAACCTTCTGATTTTGGACCATACATTCCAGGTATACCTGTGTTTGTTGAAAATATTCTTGTTGCCATAAACTGTGCTGACTGGCTTCAAGATTTAATACTTAACGGAATTATAGCTGGGGTAGGGGCTGTGCTTGGTTTTGTTCCGCAAATGCTTATACTTTTCGCATTTTTAGCTTTTCTTGAAGCTTGCGGATATATGGCAAGGATAGCATTTATAATGGACAGGATATTTAGAAAATTTGGTCTTTCGGGAAAATCATTTATACCTATGCTTATAGGTTCTGGCTGTGGTGTTCCGGGTATAATGGCGTCAAGAACAATAGAGAATGACCATGATAGAAAAATGACAATAATGACAACAACTTTTGTGCCTTGTGGGGCTAAACTACCTATAATAGCACTTATAGCCGGCGCTATGTTTGGCGGCGCATGGTGGGTGGCATCAAGCGCGTATTTTGTTGGAATAGCTGCTATAATATGCTCAGGAATAATATTAAAAAAGACAAAAATGTTCGCAGGAGAACCGGCGCCATTTGTAATGGAACTTCCGCCTTACCATATGCCTACAGTTACTAATATATTAAGAAGTATGTGGGAAAGAGGCTCGTCATTTATAAAAAAGGCAGGAACAATTATACTTTTAGCTACAATATTTGTATGGTTTACATCAGGATATGGATTTACTGATGGCTCGTTTGGTGCGTGTGATATGGAAAACAGTATTTTGGCTATTATAGGAAACGCTGTGTGCGTAATATTCGCTCCTCTTGGCTGGGGAGACTGGAAAGCAACTGTAGCCGCTGTAACAGGGCTTATAGCCAAAGAAAATGTTGTGGGTACAATGGGTGTGCTTTATGGTGGTTTTGAGGAAGTGGCTGAAAATGGCTGGGAAGTATGGGCTAATTTACAAGCGGCATACACACCAGTAGCGGCGTACTCATTCCTTGTGTTTAATCTTTTATGTGCCCCATGCTTTGCCGCTATGGGCGCTATAAAAAGAGAAATGAATAACTTAAAATGGTTTTTAGGCGCTATAGCTTATCAAACGGTTTTAGCTTATTGTGTGGCTCTTTGTGTTTATCAAATAGGTACTTTTATATCAACGGGAATTTTTGGAGTTGGAACAATATTAGCGTTTGCACTTGTAGTGGTATTTATTTATCTTCTTTTTAGAAAATATAAAGAAAGCACAAAACTTAATGTTGATGTTATGGTTAAAGCGTAAAAGAGGCGATATATATGGGAACAGTTATAGTTTTGGCAATATTGTTGTTGGTTGTATTTTTAGCTGTAAGAACTATATACAATGACAAAAAGAGTGGAAAGAGCTGCTCAAGTTGTGGTGGAGCATGCGGCTGTAACATTTGTAAAAATGAGAAATAGAATTATTTATATTATAAAAACCCGTGGTTTTAACGGGTTTTTATTTTTGAGTTAAATATATAAATTTTACAAAAAACAAAATAAATATTTTAATAAGCTCTGCCCCAAATTACCATATGTTTAGCCTTTTTGCCGCAACATACACAATTATCAGATAATTCCTCTTGTTCAAAAGGTATACATCTTGATGTAGCGGCTGTAAGCTCTTTAATTTTGTCTTCGCACTCTTTTTCGCCGCACCACATAGCTTTTATAAAGCCTTGATTTGTGTCTAATATATTTGAGAACTCATCCATGTTTTTGGCAACAGAGGTTCTTCTTTCTCTATTTTCAAGAGCTTTATTGTAAATATTTAATTGTACATCATCAAGGAGTTTAAGTATTGTTTCTTCCAAATTATCAAGAGACACAAATATTTTTTCGTTATTGTCACGTCTTACAAGCACACATTGTCCTTTTTCTATGTCTTTAGGTCCAATTTCAAGGCGAACAGGTACGCCTTTCATTTCGTATTCACTAAATTTCCAACCAGGGCTTTTATCCGAAAAATCATTTTTAACTCTTACTACTTTTTTGAGTCTTTCTGTAATTTCGGTCGCCTTTTCAATTACGCCTTCTTTTTGCATATTAACAGGTACAACTATTACCTGTACAGGCGCTATTTTAGGCGGAAGAACAAGACCATTATTATCGCCGTGTACCATTATTACAGCGCCTACAAGGCGTGTTGTTGTTCCCCAAGATGTTTGGTGTACATATTGAAGTTTGTTGTCTTTGTCGGTGTATTGAATTTCAAATGCTTTGGAGAATATATCATCAAAGTTATGACTTGTTCCAGACTGGAGAGCTTTTCCATCGTGCATAAGACTTTCTATTGTATATGTGTTTTTAGCGCCAGCAAAACGTTCTTTTTCGGTCTTTTCACCTTTTATAACAGGTATAGCCAATATATCCTGACAAAAATCGGCGTATACGTTTAACATTCTAATTGTTTCTTCATACGACTCTTCAGCAGTGGCATGTGCTGTATGTCCTTCCTGCCATAAAAACTCTGTAGTGCGAAGGAAAGGGCGTGTTGTTTTTTCCCACCTTACAACGTTACACCATTGATTATAAAGTTTTGGCAAATCTCTGTAAGAGTGTATTATATTTTTATAATGGTCACAGAAAAGTGTTTCTGATGTAGGGCGTACAACAAGCCTTTCTTGAAGTTTGTTGTTTCCACCTTGAGTTACCCATGCTACCTCCGGCGCAAATCCCTCAACATGGTCTTTTTCTTTTTGTAAAAGTGTTTCTGGTATAAAAAGCGGCATATATACGTTTTCGTGACCTGTTTCTTTAAATTTCTCGTCAAGCTGGTTTTTAAGAAGCTCCCAGATAGCGTATCCATAAGGCTGAATAATCATACAGCCTTTTACGCTTGAATAGTCGGCAAGCTCGGCTTTTTTTACAACGTCGGTATACCATTGCGGAAAATCTTTTTCCATATCTGTAATGGCGGAAACCATTTTTTTATCGTTAGCCATTAAAATACAATCTCCTTTCAAAATATATAATAAGCATATTTTATAATATTTTTGGTTTATTAACAACAACATTTTTTGTTTTTAGCAGCTTTTTTGATTTATTGTTTTACAAAAAAATACTGGTGTGCTAAAATACGAATAGTCTTTGACCATTTTTTTTATTAAGGAGATTTAAAATGAGAACATCTGATTTTGATTATTTTCTTCCTGAGGAACTTATAGCGCAGGAACCTTTAAGTGACAGAGCAGCATCAAAACTTATGGTGCTTTATAAAAACACAGGAAATGTTGAACATAAAACATTTAGGGATATTAAAAATTATATAAAAAAAGGCGACTGTATTGTTATTAATGATACAAAGGTTATTCCCGCAAGACTTATAGGACAAAGAAAAAGTACAGGTTCTAATGTT
>CATJUP010000144.1 GCA_949743655.1 uncultured Eubacteriales bacterium | reverse complement strand
GTTGGTCGCCTGTGGGCTTATATTTTGAGTGCAGTTTAAATTCCATGTATCTCACCTCCAAAAATATAAAGCGGTTAAACACCACCTTAGCGTTAACAAACAAAATCTTTACCGAACACAAGAGTAAGTCTTCTTATTGGCAAGACTTACTCTTAAACAGCCGAAAAACCTTTTCTTCCTTTCTTGAAAGAAAGGCAGCGAAAGAACTTTAACTTTTATTATTGTACACAAGTTTAATAGCAGAACTAATTTAGTTCATGTTTACACAACAAATACATGTATTTTTATTGAAAGAAATGAAGCCAAAAAAATTCTAACTCTTAACTATTTCACACAAATATTACCATTGTATCTATTACGCATTTACGCAACAAATACATACTTTCTCTTTCTTAAAAAATAATAGAGAAATAACTTTTAAACGGAAAATTAATTTCTTTAAAGTCATTTATTTTAATTGAAAAATTTAGTTTTTTCACTAAAGTTTTGCCCAGTTTTTATATAAGAAAATTATATATGCTATTTAACCAAATTACCGAAACATTATAACACATCAATTCAAAATTGAATAGATAAACACTAAATATTTGTTTTATCAAAACCAACACAAAATAAAATACACCAAAAATGAAGTAGTCTATTATAGTCAGCATTTATGGTGTATTTTATACATATTTTTTATAAATGGCAAAAAATTTAAAGCTCTTTTCCTCTCCTGAGTACAGCGCCTGTCATAGCTGATTTAACAAGTTTTGAGTATCTTTCAAGATAACTTCCCTCAAAAACAGGTGGATTATGAGGTGTCCAATTTTTCTTTCTTTGCTCTATTACACTCTCGTCAACATTAAGTGTTACCAAACCATCATTAATATCAACTGTTACACTGTCACCGTCTTTAATAAAAGCTATGAGTCCGCCGTCAGCAGCCTCCGGTGACACATGACCAACAGCCGCTCCTCTTGACGCTCCCGAAAAACGTCCGTCTGTTATAAGCGATACGCTGTCTCCTAATCCCATGCCAACAATAGCCGCTGTTGGAGAAAGCATTTCTCTCATTCCTGGTCCGCCTTTTGGTCCCTCATATCTTATAACAACAACATCGCCTGGTTTAATTTCACCACCATAAATTGCCTTTACAGCTGGTTCCTCTTGGTCAAACACTCTTGCTGGTCCTGTATGTTTCATCATTTCAGGCAAAACACCTGCACTTTTGCATATAGCTCCTTCTGGCGCTATATTTCCATAAAGTATTTTTAAACCTCCTGTTTGAGAATAAGCAGTTTCTTTTGTTCTTATAACAGCGTCATCTTTTACTTTTACGTTTTTAATGTTTTCAAAAATATTTTTACCTGTTACTGTTAAATTATCTTTCAAAAGCCCGTATTCTTTAAGCTCATTCATAAGCGCTGCCACTCCTCCGGCTCTTGAAAAGTCCGCCGGATAGTCATCTCCAGAAGGTTTTATTTTGGAAAGCAAAGGTGTTGTTTCGGATATTTTTTCTACATCGTCAAAACTAAACTCAACTCCTGCTTCATAAGCTATAGCCGGTAAATGAAGCATAGAGTTAGAACTTCCGCCTATTGCCATAGTAACTCTTAAAGCGTTATGTATAGCGTCCTTTGTTATAATATCACGAGGGCAAATGTTTTTATTTACAAGTTCAACTATTTTTATACCTGTTCTTTTTGCAAGCGCCACTCTCTCACCAAGATTAGCTGGCAATGCCGACCCTGGAAGAGCCATTCCCATAGCCTCTGAAAGATAGAGCATTGTGTTTCCTGTTCCAAGCTCGTTGCAGGCTCCACAACCAGGTATAGCGCAATGCTCAAACTCGTCCATTTCCTCGTTTGTCATAATTCCTCTTGCCACTTCACCCTGTGCCTCAATAAGTTCTATAAAACTTGTTTTTTTGTTATTGTAACAGCCTGTATCCATAGTACCGCCTGCTATATTTATAGCGGGTACATTAAGCCTTGCAGCCGCCATAAGCATACCAGGCGTAATTTTATCACAGTTACTTATAAGTACCATTCCATCATAAGCATGGGCGTTCATCATACATTCTATAGAGTCAGCTATAAGTTCTCGGCTAGCAAGCGGATAGTGCATTCCATAATGACCCATTGCTATACCATCGCATATTGCTATTGTAGGAAACTCAACAGGTGTACCGCCCGCTTGAAGTATTCCCTCTTTAACCGCTTTTGATATAATATCAAGATTTCTATGCCCTGGCATTGTTTCATTTTGGGAGTTTACAACGGCTATAAGCGGCTTATCAAGTTCTTCTGGCAAAATGCCCATAGCGTAATAAAGACCTCTTTGTGTAGATTTGTCCAATCCCTTTGTTGTTATATGACTTCTCAATATAAATTACCTCCTTAAAAAACAATTATTATTTTGAAAGTCTCATCCAAATTTCATTATTCATTAATAATAATTTTTCTATATCTTCATATTTTTTTTCTTTTAATATATCTATTGTAATTTTATGTAAGTTTAGAGTTTCTTCTAAGCACTTTTGTTTATAATGAGTTTTTTCTATTGTTGGATAAAAAAACTCCATAGCTATTTGGTATGTTTTTTCAAGCAGTCTGTTTTTTGTACTTTTTCCTATAATACGATGAAATTCCATTTCAAGCTCTACAGTTTTTTCACAT
>CATJUP010000143.1 GCA_949743655.1 uncultured Eubacteriales bacterium | reverse complement strand
TAAAAAAGGCGATATTGTTGAAATAGAAATTCCCGACCCAGAAAATGTGGACATTTTAGCTGAGGATATACATATTGATGTACTTTATGAGGATAATGATGTTATAGTTATAAATAAACCACAAGGAATGGTTGTTCATCCCGCACCAGGACATTACAGCGGTACTGTGGTAAACGCACTTATGTACCACTGCAAAGACAGTTTAAGCGGAATAAATGGCTGTACACGTCCGGGTATTGTGCATCGTATAGATATGAATACATCAGGCGTTATTGTGGCGGCTAAAAATGATAATGCCCATAAGTCGCTTGCACTGCCGTTTTATGAACACAGCATAAACCGAAAATATAAAGCCATAGTTGTTGGAATTTTAAAAGAAAGCGGTACAATAGACAAGAATATTGGGAGAAATCCTAAAGACCGTAAAAAAATGGCTGTTGTTCAAAATGGAAGGCGGGCAGTGACCCATTATAAAGTTTTAGAGAATTTTAAACGGTATACATATATTGAGGCGGCACTTGAAACTGGACGCACACATCAAATAAGAACACATATGGCATATATAGGTCACCCTTTATTGGGTGACAATGTTTATGGAAGTGAAAAACAGCCGTATAAACTTTTTGGTCAGGTTTTGCATGCTGAGGTTTTGGGTTTTAAACATCCGGTTAGTGGGGAGTATATGGAATTTGTTTCGGAATTGCCAGAATATTTTAGGGTATTGCTTGAAAAATTTAGACAAGATTTGTTTTGAGGTGCTTTATGTATTTAAAGGAAATTGGTATTAACGGTTTTAAATCGTTTCCAGATAGAGTAAGACTTGAGTTTAAAAATGGAATAACTGCTGTTGTTGGTCCTAATGGAAGCGGAAAAAGTAATATATCAGATGCTGTAAGATGGGTACTTGGCGAGCAAAAAGTTAAAAACCTTCGTGGAGAGAAAATGGAAGATGTTATATTCGCAGGTACAGATACAAGAAAAGCTATTGGTTTTGCCGAAGTATATATTACGCTTGATAACAGTGACAAGGATATACCGATTGATTTTTCGGAGATAACTGTAAAGAGAACTGTTTTTCGCTCGGGAGAAAGTAAATATACAATTAATGGTGCTACTTGCAGACTTAAAGACTTAAATGAGATTTTTATGGACACAGGTATTGGGCGCGAGGGATACTCTATTATAGGTCAGGGAAAAATAGATGAGATTTTAAGTGCTAAAAGTGATGACAGGCGTCATTTTTTTGAGGAAGCAGCCGGAATAGCAAAATATCGCATACGTCGTATAGAGGCTATGGCTAAACTTGAAAAAGAAAGAGAAAATATATTAAGAATAGAAGATATTATAACCGAGATAGAGACAAATATTGAGTCTTTGAAAAAAGAGAGCGAGAATGCTAAAAAGTACATAGATTACAGCCAAAAACTTAAAAATTGTGAAATAGCTCTTTTTTATATAAAAGCTAAAAATATTGATGAAAAAATAAAAATTGCTGAAAAAAATGTTAATCTAACCCAGAAAGATATTTCTGAAACAGAAGAAAAATATAATAATTATATTGCTCTATTAAATAAGTACAAAACTGATATTGAAAAAACAGATGAGAAAATAAATGAGCTTAACCAAACAATAAACCAAAATTTATCAGAATTTAAAGAGAACAATGGTCGTGTGGAACTTATAAAAGAACAAATACTTAATTATGAAGAAAAAATAAAACAGACTGAAAATGATTTTGAAATATCTAAAACAAAAGTTGATAAAATTGAGAATGATATATCTATTTTAAGAGCTAAAAATGCTGCTTTTATTGTAAAATTAGAGCAACTGCATAATGATTTAAACAAAAAAGAAACAGAGTTTAATAATTTTGATTATATTTTAAATAAAAATGAGGAAAAACTTAATAAGTTTAAAAGCGATATATTTGAAAAAATGCGCATGTCTGCAGCACTTAAAACAGAATTTGAGAATATAAGAATAAATATAGAACAGCTTAAAAAAAATAAAAATGATATTGAAAAATCTTTAAGTATTTATAGAGGAAAAATAGAACAGGAAAATATACATATAACTACATTAAACAAAAAAATAACTGAAAATGAGGAAAATATTTTAAACGGAAAAAAACATATTGAGGATTATAAATACGAACTAAATAATATATCGACACAAATTTTTAATACACAAAAAGAATATAATCAACAGTCTATGAAATATTCGGAAATGCTGTCAAAACAAAAAGTTTTAACAGATATGAAAAATGAGTTTGAAGGATATTATAAAAGTGTAAAAGCCGTGCTTAAAGAAGGATTAAAATATAGTTTAAAAGGCATACATGGCGCTGTTGGCGACATTATAAAAACTGATGAGAAATATGAAACAGCTATAGAGATAGCATTGGGAAACTCTATTCAAAATATAGTTACAAAAGATGAGTACAGTGCTAAAATGGCTATTGAATATTTGAAACGTGAAAATTTGGGACGAGCTACTTTTATGCCAGTAAGTGTAATAGAGGGAAGGCGCATTGATGATGAAAGTATATTAAATTATGAAGGCGTATGCGGTGTAGCAAGCGACATAGTTGAGTTTGAGCAAAAGTATATAAATATAGTAACAAACCTTCTTGGAAGAGTTATTGTGGCTATAAATATGGATTGCGCTATTAAAATAGCAGCTAATACTGGACGAAAATACAGAATAGTTACTCTTGATGGTGATGTAATAAATACTGGAGGAGCTATGACAGGTGGAAGTATAAAAAAAGCAACTGGTATTTTTGGGCGCAGCAGGGAACTTTTGAAAATAGAGAGTTTGTGCAATGATTTAAAAAACAATATATATTATTTAAAAAACGAGCTTGAAAAGCTTAACAAAAACAAAGACGACACAAATATAAAAATAAATAATATAACTCTTGAAATACATAAATTTGAGGTTGAAAGGGAGGCTTTAATTGAAGATATTAAAAAAAGTGAATTAAATTTGTTGGAATTAAATAAAAATTTAGAAAGTGGCATTGGCGAGCTTGATTATATTAAAAATGATGTTTTAAATAAACAAAATGAGTTTTCAATTAGTCAAACAAAACTTAAAAATGCTGAAAGTGACATTGAAAATACTGATAAGGAAATTGAAGAATTTAGAAATATCGTTGATTTAGAAAAAGCGAAAAGAGACAGTGTATTATCCGAAATTACGGAGTTAAAAGTTTTAATATCATCAGATGAACAAGAAAAAAATAATGTATGTGAAAATGTGTTAAGACTTGAAAATGAACTTAAAAATGAGAAAGAACAAAATAATGATTATTTAAAATTAAATAAAGAGTATAATGACGCATTAAATTTGAAAAAAGAGGAATTGAAAAACACAAAAGTTTTGGCTGAAGAGTTTTTTGATAAAAAAACGAAAAACGAACAAGAGCTTAATGAAATTGTTTTAAACAAATCACGCATAAGTGAGATAACTCAAAACGCAGAAAAAGATATAAAAGATACTTATGATAGCATATCAGAACTTAAAAATATTATTTTTAAATATAACACTAATATAGAAAACTTAAAAAATGAGAGAGAAAAACTGTATTCTTTGGCATGGGACGATTACGAAATTACTTATCATAAAGCTAAAGAGTTTTATAATGAAGAAAAAAGTCGTTTGGATATTGAGAAAGAAACAAAGAATTTGAGGGCTATTATAAAAGATATTGGAAATGTAAATTTGGACTCAATAGACAAATATGCAAAAACAAAAGAAAGATACGATTTTCTTACGGCACAAAGGGATGATATTAAAAACGCGGAAAATAATCTTATAAAAGTTATAAATGACCTTGAACAACTTATGAAAGAGAGGTTTTCTGAACAGTTTGGAATAATATCCGAAAATTTTAATTATGTTTTTGGCGAGATGTTTGGAGGAGGAAAGGCAGAGCTTAAACTTTCGGACTCAAACAATGTGCTTGAAAGCGGAATAGATATAATAGCGCAGCCGCCTGGTAAAGCAACTCAAAATATGCTTTTACTTTCTGGCGGCGAAAGAGCGCTTACTGCTATAGCAATACTTTTTGCTATACTAAAAATGAAGCCATCGCCTTTTTGCATACTTGATGAAATTGAGGCTGCGCTTGATGACGCTAATGTAAAGCGTTTTGCTGATTATTTAAAAAAGTTCTCTAACACAACACAGTTTATAGTTATAAGTCACAGAAAAGGGACTATGGAGGCAGCTGATGTGCTTTATGGCGTTACAATGCAGGAAAAGGGAATATCAAAGATTATATCGTTAAGTTTTGATGATATTAAGAGTGAGGAGGTATAACATGGGACTTTTTGATTTTTTAAAAAGCAAAAAAGATAATGAAAATAATAAAACATCAGATGAAAAAATAACTGAAAACGAGGTTATTGAAACTACAGATGAAATTGAAATTTTATATAACAACGAAAACGAGGAAGAATTAGAAAATTATGAAAAAACAAATGAAGAAACAGAAAACAAAGAAAAAACAATAGAAGAGACAGAAACATTAAATGAGTCTAAAGAATGTGTTATTGATGAATTTTTGGATGCAGAACAAGAAGTGAAACATGATATTATAGAAGAGGTGGATGAACAGAAAAAAGGATTTTTTCATAGGCTTAAAGAAGGACTTGGAAAAACACGAAAAAACATATTGGGCAGTGTTGACAGTGTGCTTGGTGCTTTTAATAAAATAGACGAAGATTTGTTTGAGGAGCTTGAAGAAGCGCTTATAACCGCTGATTTAGGTGTTAAAACAACTATGGATATATGTGAAAATTTGAGAAAGCGCGTTAAAAAAGAAAATGTTAAAGAGCCATCACAAATAAAAAGTATACTTTGTGATGAGATAAGACAAATACTTGTTGATGAAAATGAGAATGAAAGTGATACTGATAAACCGACGGTAATACTTGTTATAGGTGTAAATGGTGTGGGAAAAACTACAACAATAGGAAAACTAACATCTATATACAAAAAAGAGGGCAAAAAAGTTATATTGGCGGCAGCAGACACATTTAGGGCAGCGGCTATAGACCAGTTGGCTATATGGGCTGAAAGATGCAATGTTGACATTATAAAACACGAGGAAAACTCAGACCCAGCTGCAGTTGTTTTTGATGCTGCTAACGCTGCTAAAAAAAGAAAATCTAACGTGCTTATATGTGATACAGCGGGTAGGCTGCACAACAAAAAAAATCTTATGGAGGAGCTTAAAAAAATATCAAAAGTAATAGAAAAAGAGTATCCAGAGGCAAAAAAAGAAGTATTGCTTGTGCTTGACGCTACTACTGGTCAAAACGCTTTACAGCAGGCTAAAATATTTAAAGAGGCGGCTGACATAACTGGTATAATACTTACAAAACTTGACGGTACGGCAAAAGGAGGAATTGTTATAGCTATTAAATCGGAGCTTAAAATACCTGTAAAATATATAGGTGTTGGAGAGGGTATAAATGATTTGCAAAAGTTTAACCCTAAAAGTTTTGCTGAGGCACTTTTTGAAGAGTAAAATTGTTAATCATTCAACTCGTCATTTTAATATTTTGTAAAGCAAAAATACTTGACAATGTTTGTTAAATATTGTATCATACAAAATTGTAAGTGATTTTGATAAGGGGGTCGCTGATGTGGAAGACATTTTAAAAGCTACGCTCTTATACGATTTTTATGGCGAGCTGCTTACGCAAAAGCAGAAGGACGTTTTTGAATATTATTATTTTAACGATTACTCACTTACAGAAATAGGCGAGGAATTTGATATAAGCCGTCAAGCTGTAAGCGACTTAATTAAAAGAACAGAAAACTTGCTTTTGGGCTATGAAAAAAAACTTATGCTCGTAAAAAAGTTTGATATTCAAAAACAAAATGTGCGCCGTATTAAAAATTTAGCCGAGAAAATAGAAAAAAGTGTAAGTTCTTTGGCTATTGAAAGCGCTGTTAGCGAAATTAAAGCTATTGCTGATGAAATTTTGGATTAGGAGGTTTCCTGATGGCATTTGAAAATCTTTCCGAAAAATTGCAGGAAGTTTTTAAACAACTGAGGGGAAAGGGAAAACTTACAGAAGCCGATGTAAAAACGGCTATGCGTGAGGTTAAAATAGCGCTGCTTGAGGCTGATGTTAATTTTAAAATAGTAAAGCAGTTTATTAAAAAAGTAACAGATAGGTCTGTAGGCGCTGAGGTTATGGAAAGCCTTACACCAGGACAGCAAGTTATAAAAATAGTAAATGACGAGCTTATAGAGCTTATGGGTAATACCCAAAGTAAACTTACATTTGCCAATCATCCGCCTACAGTGTATATGATGGTTGGTCTTCAAGGAGCTGGAAAAACAACAACAAGCGGAAAATTAGCGGGGCTTTTAAAAAAACAAGGTAAAAAACCACTGCTTGTAGCATGTGACGTTTACAGACCAGCGGCTATAAAACAA
Source organism: uncultured Eubacteriales bacterium (assembly GCA_949743655.1). GTDB lineage: Bacteria > Bacillota > Clostridia > Lachnospirales > Anaerotignaceae > Neoanaerotignum_A. The sequence continues at coordinate 6,080 of CATJUP010000143.1, read as the reverse complement.
CTTCAGGTAGTAGGAAAAACATATGATATACCTGTTTTTGAAATGGGAGATAAAGTAAGCCCTGTTGAAATTTCAAAAAAAGCTATTGAATATTCAAAAGAGAACAAAAACGATGTAATACTTATAGATACCGCCGGAAGACTTCATATTAATGAGGAACTTATGGAGGAGCTTAAAGAAATTAAAGCGGCTGTTAAAATACAGGAGATACTGCTTGTTGTTGATGCTATGACTGGTCAGGATGCTGTTACAGTTGCCGAAAGTTTTGATACACAACTTGGTATAGATGGTATTATACTTACAAAACTTGACGGTGACGCAAGGGGTGGTGCGGCGTTATCTGTAAGAAGTGTTACAAATAAACCTGTTAAATATATAGGTATGGGAGAAAAGTTAGAGGACTTAGAGCCGTTTTATCCCGAACGCATGGCATCAAGAATACTTGGCATGGGTGATGTACTTTCTCTTATAGAGAAGGCACAGCAGAATATAGACGCCAAAGAAGCGGCTGACATGGAAAGGAAATTAAGAGAAAACGAATTTACACTTGATGATTTTCTTTCTCAAATGCAGAAAATAAAAAAAATGGGTCCCCTTAAAGACCTTATTGGAATGATGCCTGGTATGGGCAGTATTAACATGGACGCTTTAAACAATGTAGATGCTGAAAAAGAAATGGGGCATGTAGCCGCTATAATACAATCTATGACAAAAGAGGAAAGAAAAAATCCGTCTATATTAAACGGTCCACGAAAAAAAAGAGTGGCACTTGGAAGCGGAACAAGCATAGCGGAAGTAAACAGGCTTATAAAGCAGTTTGATGAGATGAGAAAAATGATTAAACAGATGTCTTCTTTAACAAAAGGTAAAAAAGGAAAATTCAGATTTCCTTTTAGATAAAAATATAAAATAAATTAAAATTACAGGAGGAGATTTAAAAATGTCAGTAAGAATAAGATTAAAAAGGTTAGGAGCTAAGAAGGCGCCTTTTTATAGGATAGTAGTAGCTGACTCAAGAACAGCAAGAAATGGTAAGTCAATAGAGGAAATTGGTTATTATAACCCTACTGTTGACCCAGCGGATTTAAAAATAGATACAGAGGCGGCTGCTAAATGGATTTCAAATGGCGCTCAACCTTCGGACACAGTTAAGGCTTTGTTAAAAAAGGCTGGAGTTATTAAAGGCTGATTTTTCTTATTTTAGGGAGGATAGCCCATGAAAGAGTTATTGGAAGTTATAGCTAAAAACCTTGTTGATAATCCTGAGGATGTTATTGTAACAGAAACAAAAGGAGAAAAAGCACTTGTTCTTGAATTAAAAGTGGCGCCTGACGACATGGGAAAGGTAATAGGTAAACAAGGAAGAATAGCAAAAGCTATAAGAACTGTTGTTAAAGCAGCGGCTATACATGGTGATAAGCATATTGTTGTTGAGATAGTACAATAGTAAAAGTTTGTTTTAATAAAATGGTTTTAGTTATGGGTTTTGTAGTTAAAATTCATAGCAATATTATTGGGGATAAAACCTAATATATTTGGTATTAAATGCCTTATACGCTTGTATTTAGAGTGATAGGCTGGTAGTTATTAGTATTTTTGCGAAGTAAAAATTGACAAGCCGCGATTTTTAAATCGAGGCTTTTATTTTAACCGACAAGTCCCTCGCTTATTAGATACTGTGTGGGTATAGGAGGAGCTCGCTATTTTATTAAAAATGAGCATTCTTCTTAATAAAAACGGTTATGAGTGTTTTTTATGGAATGAAAATACAAATAGTCTTTGACATAGAGTATGGTTTTATGAGGGGGATTTTTTTGGGTTATTTTTGTATTGGAAAAGTAGCGTCAACTCATGGGATAAAGGGAACATTTAAAATATTTCCAACAACTGATGATATTAAAAGGTTTGAACTTTTAGACGAGCTTATATTTGAACTAAAAGGCGAAATAAAAACATTTACAATAAAAAAAGTAGCGTACCAAAAAAATATGGTTTTGGTTACTTTAAACGAAATTGACAATATAAATGAAGCCGAGAAATATAAAGAAGCAAGCGTTATTATACCTGATGAAAAAGCGTTGCCTCTTGAAGAAGACGAGTATTATGTTAGAGATATTTATGATATGAATGTTTATACAGCAAATGGTGATTTTTTGGGAAAAGTTGACGATATTTATTTTACAGCGGCTAATGATGTATATGTTGTAAAAAGAGATGACAACCCTAAAAATGATATACTTATACCTGCCGTTAAAGAATGTGTATTAAATATTGACGTTAAATCAAACAAAATGACTGTAAACATTTTAAAGGGAATGATTTAAAATGGATTTTTATGTTCTTACACTTTTTACTAAAATGATAGACGACTGTATGAGTCACAGTGTAATTGGACGAGCTGCAAATGAGGGTATAATTAATATAAAAACTGTTGATATACGCGACTTTTCAAATGATAAACACCGGCATGTTGACGATTATCCGTATGGTGGTGGAGCGGGGATGGTAATAAAAGCGCAGCCGGTTTATGACGCTTATAAAAGTCTTAATTTAAATGGAAATACTCGTGTGGTTTATATGACTCCTCAAGGAAAACCTTTTAACCAGGAAAAAGCTAAAGAATTGTCTAAAGAAAAAAATATTGTTATAATATGTGGTCATTATGAAGGAATTGATGAAAGGGTTATTGAAGAAATAGTTACAGATGAACTCTCTTTAGGGGATTTTGTGCTTACTGGAGGAGAAATAGCCGCTATGGCTGTTATAGACTCGGTATCAAGACTTATTCCGGGTGTTTTAGGAAAAGAGGAGTCTTTTATTGACGAAAGTTTCTCAAATGGTTTTTTGGAGTATCCGCAGTATACAAGACCGATAGAGTTTATGGGTAAAAAAGTGCCAGATATTCTTTTAAGTGGAAACCACAAAAATATTGATAACTGGCGGCATGAACAATCAGTTATACGCACATTAAAAAAGCGTGAGGATATAATTAAAAAATTGGACTTGAGTGAGAACGATAAAAATATTATTAAAAAATATTCACTAAATAGTACAGACACTAATTTTTGATACGGCATTATAATAGTATTAAACATATTGCCGGGAATGAGTTTAATGGGAAGATATATTGTTTATGGCGGCAAAAAACTTTTTGGTACTGTGGATATTCATGGAAGTAAAAATGCGGCTCTTCCTATATTATGCGCCTGTATAATTAACTCGGGTATTAATATTATTCATAATTGTCCTAAAATAACAGATGTTTTTAATACTTGTAAAATACTGCAAATGGCGGGCTGTACTATAAAGTGGGAAAACTCAACGGTTATTGTAGACTCCTCAAAAGCAAAATTTATTGAGATAGGAGAAGACATAACCAGCAAAATGAGGTCGTCTATAATATTTATGGGCGCTTTTTGCGGAAGATTTAAAAAGGCTGTTGTGTCAAAACCTGGAGGCTGTAAAATAGGCAAAAGACCTTTGGACATACACATTGAGGCATTAAAAAATATGGGTGTTGTTATAGATGAGAGCAATAACTGTTTTGTATGCGATGCCAAAAAACTAAAAAGCGCTGAAATAAATTTAAGATTTCCAAGTGTTGGAGCTACTGAGAATATAATGCTTGTGGCGGCTTTTGCCGATGGAAAAACTGTTATAAAAAATGCCGCTGTAGAGCCTGAAACAATGGCTTTGGCGGAGTTTTTAAACCAAATAGGCGTAAATACAGTATGTGGAGATAATGTTATAACAATATGTAAAAAATGTGATTTTTGTAATGCTGAATATAGTATAATTCCAGATAGAATAGAAGCTGGAACTTTTATGGCAGCTTGCGCATGTAGTGGTGGTGAGATTTTTTTAAAAAATGCTGACGCGCATAATATGGGTTCTGTGATAGATGCTTTTGATAGTATGGGGAGTAAAATAGAGTTTTGCGGAAATGGAATTTATTTTAAAGCGCCTGACAGCATAATACCGCAAAACATAAAAACAGGAATTTATCCAAATTTTCCAACAGATATGCAGCCTCAAATTATGGCTGTGCTAACATTAGCAAGAGGAAAAAGCGTTGTAATTGAGTCTATGTTTGAAAATCGTTTTAACCATGCTATTGAGTTTAATAAAATGGGGGCTAATATTGAAATTGATGGCAAAATGGCTATAATAAAAGGCGTAAAAGAACTTTATCCAAAAGAAACAATGGCTTTTGACCTTAGGGGTGGCGCGGGACTTATAATGGCGGCACTTAGCTGTAATGGAATGTCGATAATTAATGGCTCTACTTATATTAAAAGGGGTTATGAAAATATAGAAAAGAGTATAAGCGGACTTGGCGGCATTATAAAATACGAAAATTAGGTGATTGATATGGCTAAAAATATAAAAAATCACAAGAAAAAAACAAGTTTTAAAAATAAGTTTGTATTTGTGTTTTTTGCTTTGGCTTTTACCGCTATGTTTTTGCTTTCTCCTATATTTGCAATAACAAATATTGATATAACACCAATGGATAAATACTCAAAGGAACAAATATGTGATATGCTTAATTTAAAAGAGGGGCAAAATATATTTTTGTTTAATCGTTTAGCGGCTAATAAAATTATTAAAAATAATACTTATATAGAAAAAGCTGATATACACTACAAACTGCCTAATAAAATTGAGATAGATATTAAAGAAAGAAAGGTAAGAGGGTATGTGCCTTATATGGGCGCTTACCTGTACATAGATGAAAACGGTCGAGTTCTTGAGATAAACAATGATATGGTTTCGGCTTTACCTGTTGTAAATGGACTTAAATTTACTAATTTTTCGATAGGGGAAAAAATAGACGCCCAAAACAAAGACGCTTTTAATATAATGGTAGATATAGCTCAGCTTATGAATAAATATGAGCTTTTAAATATTGTTGTTAGAATAGATGTAAGCGATACAAGCAGAGTGCTTGCTTATGTAAATAGTATAGAAATTAATTTAGGAAATATGACAAACGGAGACCAAAAAATTAGAACTTTGGGAGAAGTTGTTAAAAATATTAACCCAAATGACAAAGGCACGCTTGATTTAAGTGACCTTTCAAAGCCTATAATTTTTAAATATCTTACATGACAGGAAGTGCTTTATATTGATTAAAATTAATCGTAATGTTGTTATAACAGCATTAGTTTGTGCTTTAGCAGGATTTTTATCATGCAGTATATTGGTTAAAGTTTACAATAAAACAAATGAGGAACATATAAAAAGCATACAGTCTCTCACAGAAATTGTTAAACAAATGGATGAGAGAAATAATAAACTTATTGATGAAATTGAATATAAAAATAAAGCTATAAATGAGTATGAAAATGCTGTTTCAAACGACAGCCAAACCCTTAAAATTATGAAAGAGGAACTCGAACAGGCGCGTAAAGCGGCAGGCAGTACAGAAGTTTCGGGAAAAGGTATAATTGTTACACTAAATGATAGTAATTCTCAAAACTCTGGTGTGGACCCAGCGGCGCTTGTTATACATGACAAGGATTTACTACTTTTTGTAAATGAGCTTAACAGTGCCGGAGCAGAGGCAGTGTCAATAAATGGTCAAAGGATTGTGTCAAGAAGCTCTATAAAGTGTGCCGGTTCTATAATAAATGTAAATGGCGTAAGAATATCAACTCCTTTTGTTATAAAAGCTATAGGTAACCCTGATGTTATGGAGGAAGCTTTAAAATTTAAAGGCGGTGTTATAGACTCTTTAAAACCATGGGGGTTTTCGGTAGATATAGAGCATAATAATAATATTAATATAGAGGCATATAATCAGGGTTTTTCATACGAATTTTCAAAAGATGACTAAAAAAGCCATTTTATATGCTGCTATTTGTTATTTATGGACTTATTTGAATAAAAAAATTTTTTAATTACAATATTTTAGTTGAATTGAGATTAAAAAAAGTATAAAATGTATAGTATGACTTTTTATATATTGACGGAATTTGAATAATTAGTTTATTGTACTTTTTTGGTGCATGTTTGATACTATATACGTTGATTATATTATAGAAGTTTCTTCTTTTAGAATATATTAGGGAGGTAAT
>CATJUP010000142.1 GCA_949743655.1 uncultured Eubacteriales bacterium | reverse complement strand
ACCCAATAAGTGTTTACCTTTTAATAAAAATAATATAAAATAAGTTGGAAGGGAGTGTGAGTGCTATGGATAGACTAAATATCGTTAAAGGCAACATTGTAAAAGCTAAAACTGACGTTATAGTAAATGCCGCTAATACATCTCTTTTAGGCGGCGGCGGTGTTGATGGAGCTATACATAGAGCCGCTGGTCCAATGCTTCTTGAGGAGTGCAAAAAACTAAACGGCTGTCCTACAGGTGAGGCACGTATTACCCCTGGTTTTAAACTAAACGCCAAATATGTTATACATACGCCAGGACCTATATGGCGCGGCGGCGGTAAAGGTGAGTGTGAACTTTTAGCCAACTGTTACAAAAACAGTTTAAATTTAGCTTATGAAAAATGTCTTTTATCTATATCATTCCCGTCAATAAGCACTGGAATATATCGTTTTCCCGCTGATATAGCGTCAAAAATAGCTTTAAAAGAAATATACGACTTTTTATCAAAACACACTGACTTTGAAAAAGTAAATATAGTTTGTTTTGATTATGATGTATATAAAATATACAAAAAAACAATTAAAGAATTTAATAAAAATTAATATTGTTATATAAAACTATCATAAAAATTTTATTCATGATAGTTTTATTTTTTATATAGTTTTATTATACTTTATTTTTTTACTGTGCTATGATAAAATACGCTTATTGTTTATTATTTAATTTTTTATATAATTTAATGAAATGAGGTTTTTAATAATGAAATTAGGTATCGTTGGTCTCCCAAATGTAGGAAAATCTACATTATTTAACTCAATGACACTCTCAAAGGCTGAAGCTGCTAACTATCCATTTTGCACAATAGACCCAAATATAGGTATTGTAACTGTTCCAGATAAACGACTTGACAGACTTACAGAACTTTATAAATCTGCCAAAACAACTCCTGCTGTAATTGAGTTTGTAGACATAGCTGGTCTTGTTAAAGGCGCAAGCAAAGGCGAAGGATTAGGCAATAAATTTCTTAGCCACATACGTGAAGTTGACGCTATTGTACACGTTGTACGTTGTTTTGATGATGAAAATGTTGTTCATGTAGATGGAAATATAAATCCTGTGAGAGATATTGAAACAATAAACTTAGAGCTCATGTTTTCTGACATGGAGATACTTGAAAGACGTATAGCCAAAACAACAAAAAGCCTTATGGGAAATAAATCTTTAAAAAAAGAATTAGATATATTAAAAAAGCTCTATACTGAGCTTGAAAACGGCGTATGTGCAAGAGCAGTTGAGTTTGACGACCCTGATGACATTGCTTTTGTAAACACGCTTGACCTTTTAACATCAAAACCTGTTCTTTATGCCGCTAATGTAGCCGATAACGATTTAGCAGACGATGGAAACTCAAATAAAAATGTTATGGCTGTAAGAGAATATGCCTCTAAAGATAATTCTGAAGTTTTTGTTTTATGCGCTAAGATAGAAGAAGAAATATCAGAATTTGAAAACGATGAGAAAGCTGAATTTTTAGCTGATTTGGGTGTTTCATCAAGCGGTCTTGAAAGGCTTATAAGTGCCAGCTACAAACTTTTAGGGCTTATAAGTTATCTTACATCAGGTCCAGATGAGACAAGAGCTTGGACAATTAAAAATGGAACTAAAGCTCCTCAAGCCGCTGGAAAAATACACACCGATTTTGAGCGTGGTTTTATAAGAGCTGAAGTTGTGGCTTTTAACGATTTAGACCGTTTAGGCTCTTATAATGCCGCAAGAGAACAAGGTCTTGTGCGCTCCGAAGGAAAGGAATATGTTGTTAAAGACGGTGATGTTATACTATTCCGTTTTAATGTTTAATACTAATGTTTTAGGCGCTGCTATTCCTCTTGCTTTTTTAGCTGAGCAAAAAACTTTAATTTAAAAAATATCACTTGAATTTTGTTAATACAAAAAACAAGTGATATTTTTATTTTAATTAAAATTTAGTACTAAACCATTTTAAATTAAGCGTTCTCTGATTTTCTTTTATCAATTATAGCCTGCTGTACATCTGCCGGCGCCTCCTCATATCTTTCAAAATAGAACGAGTATTCACCACGGCTTTGAGTCATAGACCTTAAATCTGTACAATACTTAAATATCTCAGACTCTGGTACTTCAGCATTTATGCGCATATTTTTTCCCTCAGGGTCCATTTTAAGTATACGTCCCCTTCTTTTGTTAATATCGCCCATTATATCACCCATGTATTTTTCAGGCGCTACAACTTCCATATGCACAATAGGCTCAAGTATAGTAGGTTTAGCCCTTGTAAGCCCCTCTTTAAACGCCATTGATGTAGCCATTTTAAACGCCATTTCGCTTGAGTCTACAGGATGATAAGAACCATCTATAAGCACAGCTTTAAGACCAACAACAGGGTATCCCGCAAGTACGCCGTTTAAAATACATTCTTGTATTCCCTTCTCAACAGCAGGGAAATACTGTTTTGGCACAGAACCACCAAAAATTTTTTCCTCAAACTCATATGTTTTTGATAAATCTCCCAAAGGTTCAAATGTCATAAGAACGTCACCAAACTGACCATGTCCGCCGGATTGTTTTTTGTATTTTCCACGTACTTCAACTTTAGTTTTTATAGTTTCTCTAAAAGGTATTATAGGCTCAGAAAGTACAGCGTCTATTTTATATCTATTTTTTAATTTACTAATAAGTATATCAAGATGCTGTTCTCCAACACCATAAACAAGTGTCTGTTTTGTCTCTTTGTTTACCTCAACTTTTATTGTAGGGTCTTCATCGCAAAGTTTAGACAAAGCCGCTGATATTTTATCTTCGTCACCTTTGCCTTTAGGGCTTATAGCCATAGCGTGAACAGGTATAGGCAAAGTAACCCCTTCTATTTTAACAGCGTTATCCTTAACTGTGAGTGTGTCGTTTGTAGATGTGTTTGAAAGTTTGGACAAAGCGCCTATATCACCCGCCTGTACCTCGTCAACCTCTACAAGCTCTTTGCCTTTACAGATATACACATGCGCTATTCTCTCATCTGTGTCTTTTTGAGCATTATAAATTGTCATATCTTTTTTAATTGTTCCGCTTATTACTTTAAACATATTAAGTCGTCCAACATAAGGGTCGGATATTGTTTTAAACACAATAGCGGCAAAAGGAGCGTCAGGCGCACATTTTCTTTCAACAATTTCACCTGTTTTTAAGTCCTCACATTTAATAGAAGCTCTGCATTTGTTTGAAGGAGGAAGATATTTTACAATGCAGTTCATTAAAACTTTTATACCATATCCAAGCGTTACAGCACCACAAAGTACAGGCGCCACAGTACCCTCAAGTATTCCCACATGAAGACCTCTATATATTTCCTCTTCAGTAAGTTCCTCATCGTTAAAATACTTTTCAAGCAGCTCATCATCACTTTCAGCCGCGGCCTCAATAAGCATATTTCTTAAACTCTCAACCTCACCTGACATCATTTCAGGCACTTCACTGTCAACAAGTATTTTTCCGTCTTTGCTATCCTGTATTACTCTTGCGTAGCGTTCAATACAGTTAATAAAGCCTATAAATTTGCCATTTTCATCACGCATAGGTATTTGGAAAGGCGCTATAGCTTTTCCAAATTTTTTCCTCATTTGACCAAGCGTTCTATTAAAATCAGCATTCTCATCATCCATTTGGTTTACTAATATCATTCTCGGAAGTTTTTCATCCTCACAGTAATCCCACGCTTTTTCAGTGCCTACCTCTGGACCAGATTTTCCCGAAACAACTATAAGACCAGCGTCAGCCGCCATAAGAGCCGATTTAGCCTCGCCCGCAAAATCAAAATATCCTGGCGTATCTATAAAATTAATTTTAGTGTCAAGCCACTCAACTGGAACAACAGCAGTTTGTATTGATACTCCTCTTTTTATTTCCTCGGCATCATAATCGCTTGTTGTATTTCCTTCGTTTACTTTGCCAAACCTCTTTGTTCCACCCGAATAATACAGTGCAGACTCACTAACGCTTGTTTTACCGCAGCCGCTGTGACCCAAAATAACAATGTTTCTTACTTCACCTGTCTGATAAGTTTTCATAATAAATAATCAACTCCCACATAATATAGTAATTTTTTAGGTTAATGAGAAAACTTTAATATAATATTCCTTATATTTAATTCTATATATGTAATAAAATCCCTTCTTTTTATATACAAATTATAAAAGTTTTGTCAAATTATACAAGTATTTTTGCAAATTAAAATTATATATAAACAAAACCGCACAATACGCGCGGTTTTAAAACATATTAATACAATATTCAAAATTTTAAACTTTAGGCAAAAAACCTATTTTCTTTTTAACCTTTCTAATAGTTTTTTCAGCTACATAAGACGCTCTTTCAGTATTATTTTTAATTATTGTGTCTATATAGTCTTTATTATTTTGTAAATCGTAAAACTTTTTCTGTATAGGCTCAAGTTTTGCAACAACTGCCTCTCCCACGGCTTTTTTAAATACCCCATAACCTCCCGATGAAAACTCTTTTTCGGTTTGTTCTATTGTATTGCCCGTAACAGCGCAATATATATTAATAAGATTGCTTACGCCAGGTTTTGTCTCCGAAAATCTTACCTCGTTTTCGCTGTCTGTAACAGCTTTTTTAAACTTACTCATTATAATTTCTGGTTTATCCATAATAGCCACTGTATTGTTAGCGTTCTCGTCTGACTTTGACATTTTTTTAGAAGGGTCTTGAAGCGCCATTACTCTTGCGCCAGCTTTTGGAATATATACCTCTGGTATTTTAAAAACATCACCATATATTTTGTTAAATCTTGAAGCTATTTCCCTTGTTATTTCCAAATGCTGTTTTTGGTCTTCACCTACAGGCACAAGCTCTGTTTGGTAAAGCAATATATCAGATGCCATAAGCACGGGATAAGTAAAAAGACCAGCGTTTATATTGTCGCTATGTTTTTGGCTTTTTTCTTTAAACTGTGTCATTCTTTGAAGCTCTCCCATGTAAGTAAAACAGCTAAGTATCCACGAAAGTTCGGCGTGTTGATGAACGTGTGACTGACAGTAAATTATGTTAATCTCTGGGTCAAGCCCCGCAGCTATATACTGCATTAAAAGCTCAACAGCGGTTTTTCTAAATTTAGCTGGTTCTTGTCTTACGGTAATTGTGTGCAGGTCTGCTATACAGTAAAAACAGTTATAGTCATTTTGCAGTTTAATCCAATTATTAATAGCTCCCAAATAATTTCCTAATGTAACAAAGCCTGACGGCTGTATTCCGCTAAATATGGTCTTTTTATCATCCAACATATATAATCTCTCCCTAAAAATTTAGTATTGCAAAATAAGCTAATATTTTATATAGTATATATTGAATTTTTTTTTTTTTCAATATATAAAAATGACTAAAATAATTAATAGGAGGAATATAAATGAGTTTCATAAATATTCAAGACATACCCTCTCCTGAGGAATTTATGGCTTCTATACCTATGAGTAAAGAACTGCAAAATATTAAAGCTGAAAGAGACAAAGAGATTAGAAATATATTTGAGGACAAAGACAAAAGATTTTTAGTCATAGTAGGTCCATGCTCCGCAAGTGACGAGGACGCTGTTTTAGATTATACATACAGACTTGCTAAACTTAATGATAAAGTTAAAGAAAAACTTTTTATTATACCACGAATATATACAAACAAACCTCGTACAACCGGTGAAGGCTACAAAGGAATGCTTCATCAGCCTGACCCTAAAAGAGGACCTAACATATTAGCCGGTATTGAGGCGTTAAGAAAAATGCACATTCGTTCAATATCCGAAACACACCTCACTGCCGCCGATGAAATGCTTTATCCAGAAAACTACGCTTTTCTTAACGATATTTTAAGTTATATAGCAATAGGCGCACGTTCTGTTGAAAATCAGCAGCACAGGCTTGTATCAAGCGGAATAGATTTTCCTGTTGGAATGAAAAATCCTACAAGCGGCGACTTTTCTGTAATGCTTAACGCTATATACGCTGCCCAAAGCGGACATACTTTTCTTTATAGGGATAAAGAAGTATCAACCCATGGCAACCCTCTTACACATGCCATAATAAGGGGATATGTAAATAAACATGGGCAAAGTCTTCCTAATTATCATTACGAAGATTTAGAGCTTCTTGCTGATATGTACTACAAGAGAAATTTAATAAACCCATTGGTTGTTGTTGATGTAAATCATGCTAATTCTGGCAAAATATATTCTGAGCAGCCTCGTATAGTAAAAGAAGTGCTTCACAGCAGAAATATGAACTCTACACTTAGCTCAATAGTAAGAGGTGTTATGATTGAGAGCTTTATTGTTGAAGGCAATCAAAAATCAGATGGCGGAGTTTATGGAAAATCTATAACAGACGCCTGCATAGGCTGGGACACTACTGAGGAACTTATACTTTATATGGCGGAACATGTTTAATTGATAAATACTAAAAATTGGCGGGCTCTACCCGCTAATTTATTTTATATTTTTTTATAATACTTTTATTTGGTATATTTGTAGGTTTAATTAATAATAGGCTTTATCAACAATACAGCCTTTCGCTGGTATTTTATGTTTAATTTATTCTGGTGTCATATTTCCTCTATATTATACATAAATTAGTTTTTAAATGTATTTAATATAAATTCAACCATATTTAAACTAAAATATGTTTTAGTTATTGAAAAAAATTACAAAAGAATATATAATGTATATAAAGTGGTTATTATATAAAAGGGGGTATTTTTATGAAAAACGCAATAATAACAATAAGCAGACAATATGGCAGCGGCGGAAGGAAAATAGCAGAGTTGTTATCCAAAAAATTGGAAATCCCCTACTATGATAATGAGCTTATATCGTTAGCGGCTGAAAAAAGCGGCATAAAAGACGATATATTTAAAGACGCTGAACTTCAAGCCGGAAACAATTTTCTTTATCTGCTCTCAAGGCTTGGTCCTGAGACACAAGTTTATGGTATGCCTTTTAACGAAAAAATATTTAGCGTACAGTCTCAAGTTATAAAAGATGTTGCTTCTAAAGGACCTTGCGTTATATTGGGAAGATGCGCTGATTATATTTTAAAAGACTATCAAAATTGTGTTAATATATTTACATACGCCTCTTTCCAAACAAGGGTTTCAAGAGCTATTACAGAATACAATCTTAACCATGATGTAGCTGAAAAACAGGTTCGCCGTGTTGATAAAGCCCGTGAGTCTTATTATAATTATCACACAGGCGGAAAGTGGGGCAACTCCAAAAATTATGATTTAATGCTTAATATGAATTTTATTGATGCTGACTCCGCCGTAAAACTTATAGTAAGCTATCTTGATTTAAGAAAAGATGATGAGATGAGAAAACCGTATTAAAATTCATTTTGGTTTTTAACTTAAAATAGCTAAATAGTCTCATAATTTATCAAATTTAATAGTCAATGTTATAAATTTAAAAACAAATAAAAATTTTTAATAATTTTAAAAGACCATACTTTTAATGTATGGTCTTTATATTTTAACTATATTTATGGCAAGCGCAAGTATGACCGGGTGTTATTTCTTTAAGCTCTGGCAGCTCTTTATGGCATATATCCATAGCAAACGGACAGCGTTTGGCAAATCTACAGCCAGGCGGTATATCTATAGGGCTTGGCGGGTTTCCATTTATAGCTGGTGCCTCTTCACGTTTACGTGGGTCAAGATTAGGTGACGATTTAATAAGTATGTCAGTATATGGGTGTAAAGGATTTTCATAAATATCATTTGTAGTGCCCAATTCTACAATTTTGCCCAAATACATAACAGCCACACGGTCGGCTATATAATAAACAACATTAAGGTTATGCGATATAAAAAGTATTGTAAGGCTGTATTCTTTTTGAAGTTCTTTAAGCAAGTTAAGTATTTGCGCCTGTATTGATATATCAAGCGCTGATACTGGCTCATCGGCTATAAGCAGTTTAGGGTTTACAGCAAGCGCCCTTGCTATGCCTATTCTTTGCCTTTGCCCGCCCGAAAACTCGCTTGGAAATCTATCTTTTGCGTCTTGGCTAAGACCAACTTTTTCGAGTATGTCGCTTATTTTTTTATCAACCTCTTCAGGTTTACATATGTTATGATAAATAAACTCCTCTTTAAGCATGTCGCCTACCATCATTCTTGGATTAAGTGACGAATATGGGTCTTGAAAAACCATTTGACTGTTTCTTTTTAAAGGGCGTAGTTCTCTTTTGCTAAGTTTTGTTATGTCTTTACCGTCCATTATTATATTGCCCGAATCAGGGTCATAAAGTCTTATAACAGTACGTGCAAAAGAGCTTTTTCCACAGCCGCTCTCGCCTACAAGCGCTAATATCTCATCTGAGTATATATCAAGAGTAACATCATCTACAGCTTTAACAGATTTTTGAGGTTTATTAGTAAGCACGTCTGTTATTTTGCGCGGTATGGGGAAATGCTTTATAAGATGTTTTACCTCAACAAGTTTTTTTGCTTCCTCACTCATTATTGCTCACCCTCCTCAATGCTTATTAGCCCGCTGGCATTTTTTAGTTTATAAGAGAAGTGACAGCGCACCATATGTCCTGATTCAATTTCAGTCATTTCCGGAAGTTCGTTTACGCATTTATCCTCACAGTACGGACAGCGCGGACCAAAAGGACAGCCCTTTGGAAGTTCCGCCAATGACGGCGTTGTTCCCTTTATAGGCATAAGTGATGAATTCTTTTTCTCCGTACTTGGTAAAGCATCTATAAGACCTTTTGTATATGGGTGGCGAGGTTTAGCAAACAAAGTAAGTGTGTCAGCCGTCTCAACAAAATATCCAGCGTACATAACTGCTACTCTATCGCACATTTGGCTTATAACACCTAAATCGTGAGTTATAAGCAGTACGCTCATACCCATTTGTTTTTTAATTTTATTTATAAGTTTTATAATCTGGTCTTGAATTGTAACGTCAAGAGCCGTAGTAGGCTCGTCAGCTATAAGTAATTTGGGGTTAGCGGCAAGAGTAGTAGCTATCATAGCTCTTTGCCTCATTCCTCCCGAAAATTGGTGTATATACTCTTTAAGCCTTTTTTCGGGCGAAGGTATACCCACAAGCCTTAACATTTCAATAGCTCTCTCTTCTTTTTCTTTATTAGTCATAGATGTTCCTATAAACTGCTCATACACCTGTTTTTTTATAGTCAAAACAGGATTAAGCGCCGTCATAGGCTCTTGAAAAATCATTCCTATTTCTTTGCCTCTTATTTTTCTAAGTTTATCTTGCGAAAGTTTAAGTATATCTGTTCCATTATAAAGTATTTCGCCTTCAGGCACTTTAGCGTTTTCGGCTAAAAGCCTTATAACAGCACGACTTGTAGTGCTTTTTCCACAACCGCTTTCACCCACAAAACCAAAAGTCTCACCTTTTTTTATATTAAACGTAACGCCGTTTACAGCTTTCATCTCACGCCCGTTAGAGTAAAAACGTACATTAAGATTATTAACCTCAAGGAGATTGTCATTGTCTTTTATAATTTCTTTAGCCATTATTTACCCTCCTTTATTAGCGTCCTTTTTGTCTTAACATATCCGACAATCCATCGCCTATAAGACTAAATCCCAAACCTGTTATTACAAGAAAAATTCCAGGGAAAACAGTTATCCACCATGCTACAGTAAAAAACGCTTTTCCTCCAGATATTATAGCTCCCCATTCTGGCGTAGGCGCCTGAACACCAAGACCAAGGTAACTCATAGCAGCTCCAGACATCATACACATAACAATATCACTAGCGCCATATACAATAGCGCTTGATAAAACATTAGGTATTATACTTCTCATTATTACTCTCAAATCGCTGTATCCCAAAACTTTAGCCGCCTCAACGTACTCAGAGTTTTTAACAACAAGCACCTCACTTCTTACTAAACGTGTGTATTCTTTCCAGCCCACAAGCCACATTGATATAAACAGCGCTTTAACACCAGCACCGGTTATGGCTACAATGGCTATAGCCAAAACCATATACGGAAAAGCCATAAATATATCAAGTATACGCATTAAAAACGCATCTACTTTTCCGCCGTAATATCCTGATATAATACCAACGGCTGTACCTATAAAAAACGGTACTATCATAGCACCAACACCTATAAAAAGGTCTATTCTTGTTGAGTATATTACTCTTGAGAATATATCCCTCCCATAATTATCTGTGCCAAAAAGGTGGAGCATTGAAGGCGGGGCTAACATTGACTTTGCGTCTATAGCCTCAGGGTCGAAAGTTGTAAATAAAGACGGAAAAGCAGCCAATATAACAGTTATGCCAACAATTATAATTCCTATAAGGAGCGAAATATTGATATTTTTTTTCTTTTTTATTTTTTCAGTCATCACATTTCCTCCTTTTAACTAAGTTTAACCCTTGGGTCAAGTATAGAATAAATTATGTCCGTCAAAAGATTTATTACCATAACAACCACAACAAACATTACCACTATACCCTGAACAACAGCATAATCTCTTGCATAAATACTGTTTACAAGCAAATTACCTATTCCAGGCAAATTAAAAACGTTTTCTATTACTATACTTCCGCCAAACATTGCTATAAGTTTAAGCGAAAGTAACGTTGTTGTTGGTATAAGAGCATTTCTTATAATATGATGTGTGCTTATTCTTAAAGGCGATATGCCTTTGCTTCTTGCAAAATCTACATAATCGCTATTTTTTATGTCAACAACATTATTTCTTAAATTACGTATAAGCACGGCTGAAACAGCTATAGCCTGTGTTATGCTTGGCAATATAAGCCCAACAAAGTGTTCCCATGGCGTGTTTCCCCAACCGGCTACAGGGAATATTTTTATATTAACAGCAAATATTATAAGAAGTACAAGACCAATCCAAAAAGAAGGTACTGAAAGACCTATAAGAGCTATTAATCTTACTATTTGGTCTGGAATTTTATCTTTATTAATTCCAGCTATGTAACCTGGTATAAAACTAAAAATTACAGTAAAAAACGTTGACATTATAGTAAGGCATATTGTAGTACCCACTCTTGAAAATATAAGCGTA
The DNA here is from genome assembly GCA_949743655.1 of uncultured Eubacteriales bacterium. GTDB lineage: Bacteria > Bacillota > Clostridia > Lachnospirales > Anaerotignaceae > Neoanaerotignum_A. Next base: position 3,288 of record CATJUP010000142.1, on the reverse strand, counting down.
CTTACTGGAGTGTTAAATTTTATTGAGTCGCCTAAATCAAATGTTACTATGCCTTTAAAGTAAAGAAAAAATTGTTTAATATAAGACTCATTAAGACCTAACTTTTCACGCAAAGCCGCAAGAGACTCTGGTGTGGCTTTTTCGCCAAGCATAACCATAGCCGGGTCGCCCGGTATAGCCCTTATAAGCAAAAATATAAGCACTGTTACTATTAAAAATACGGGTATCATTTGCAAAATACGTTTTAATGTGTAATTAAATACATCCACTAATACCACCTCTTTTTATTTAATATATTCCATACTTGTTTTCCATTTATAAAAACCGATTTAAGTTTTGTTTTATAACAAAATGGGTCGCCGCTAAATATGTTAAAATCAGCATCCATATTTGGTTTTAAAGCCCCTACTCTATTATCAATATTGAGTATTTCTGCTGGATACAATGTAATAAGTTTTATTCCTTCCTCCCATGACACTCCTTCTTTTACAGCTAACTGGGCAAGTATAATAATGTGTTCTATAGGTGTACAGCCATGGTCAGTTATTATAGCTGTTTTAACATTGTTATCACAAAGTTTTTTAATACCAGCATAACCTGTGTTTTTTGTCTCGTTGCTGTACCTCCACGAAAGAGCTGTACCATAAAATACAGGAATATCTTTAATATCGTCTAAAACCTCCGCCGCCTCAAGCCCATGCTCAATAACAACATCAATATCAAACTCTTTAGATAGTCTTGCGGCTGAAACAATATCATCACTTCTAAAAGCGTGTATTCTAAAAGGAATTTTTTTATCAATAACAAGTTGTATATTCTCGTAACCAGCATTTTTAAGAAAAGGCAAACCATTTAAAGCAGAATACTTTTTATTATCATTATAATAAGCCGCTTTATAAAATGTATCTCTTATAATAGCTATATTTCCACCTCTTGTTGACGCCCCTATTTTATTTTTTAAAGCCTCAAATTTAGGAACCTCACCAAGAGCGCCTTTAAGGCACGAAACACGTGATATAACTCGTTCTTTCTCATTGCCAAATGTTTTTACAATACAGCCTGTTCCGCTTATAGCCGGAAAACTTCCAGTTAATATACCAACTGTAGTTACTCCTCCACTTAAAGCATCATTAAAAGCTGCATCATCAAAATTAATGGCGTCAAAAGCGTTTATAAAAGGCGTTACTCCACCCATAAGAAATTCGGTAAGGTCATCGCCAGCGCTTTCTACTATAGACTCTTGTATGCCTATATGAGTATGCGCGTCTATAAAACCTGGTGTTATAACACAATCTGTACAGTCAAAAATATCAGCTTCTACATCTGGCAAGCCTAAACAGCACTTTACTATTTTTCCTGTTTCGCTATCCCAAACCATAGAGGCATTTTTTATAACACCTAATGACGAGCATGTAACTATTGTAGCATTCAAAACAGCTTTTAGCCGCATTTTAACACCACCTTATATAACTTTATTTAACAAAAACTCATGGCGCAATAAGCACCATGAGCTTTAATTAACTCAGTAAAATTATTTTACGCTTTTAAAATTTTATTTAATTCTTACTCATATTTTACAATATTGTTAAAACGATATTTGCCAAGAGGTATTTGAACAAATCCGTCAATATTATCTTTCATAGCACAGCATAAGTTTTGATGATAAAGATTTATAAGAGGCGCATCATCGTAGAATATTTCTTGAAGTTTAAAATAACTTTGCTCACGCTCGTTTTGGTCAAGCTGAAGTTGTGAGTCGTTGAATAATTTCTCAGCCTCTTCATTGTGGTAGCCGCTTGTAAATCCCTCTGATGACTCATAAGAGAATATGTATTCTGAAAGACTTACAGGGTCAGGAATATCGTCCGTCCATGAACCAACAAGCACTTGGAATTTTCCAGCATACTGCAAATCAAGAAGTGTAGCAGTCTCAAGTGTTGTAAGTGTAACATTTATACCAAGTTTTGACCATTGGTCTTTAACTATTGTAGCTATTTGTTCAAACACGGCGTTACCAGAACGTACAAAGAACTCAAGCTCAAATCCATCAGGGTATCCAGCGTCTGCAAGAAGTTGTTTAGCTTTTTCAACATCATATTCCACTGGAGTAATTTTATCATTATAGAAAAGTCCGCCTTTAGGCATAAACGACACAGCAGGTTCACCATGACCATAAAGTACCATATCAACTATTTCTTGTTTGTTTGTGCCGTATTTAAGAGCCTCTCTAACTTTGTCGTTGCCTAAAATCTCGTCCCTTACGTTAAACACAAGGTATCTGTTAGACATTGAAGGCAAACTTGATGTTTTTATTCCGCTTGTAGCATCAAGAACCTGCATGCTGCTAAAAGGAACATCACATATTATATCAACCTCACCAGCCTGAAGCTGCATAACTCTTGACTCGTCATCAGGAACTATTTTAACTGTAAGTTTGTTTGTTTTAGGCTCATCTGGAACATGGTAGTTTGGATTTTTCTCAAATACAACCTCTTCTTCTTTAGCCCACTTTGTAACATAGTAAGGACCTGTTCCCATAGGAGCGTTGTTGTCATATCCATTTTTATCAAAATATGCTTTTGACTGAACGCACATATTAAAGTTTGAGAAGTTTGATAGCATAGCCGCGTTAGGCTGTGAAAGTTTAACTTCAAGCACATTCTCCGCTGGAGAAGATACGCTTTCTATATCAGCGGCGGCAAATGCCCACGAGCCTTCTGTTCCAGCTTTAGCTCTCTCAAAAGTAAATTTCCAGTCGTCTATTGTAACATCTGTTCCGTCAGCTAATTTAATATTTTGTAAAAGATTAAAAGTATATGTAAGTCCGTCTTCACTTAATGTCCAGTCTTTAGCAAGACAAGGAACTATTTCTGTTCCGTCATCACTTGGTTTAACAAGACCCTCTAAATATAAATCGTAAAGCCATACAGCGCCATTATCATCTACAGTTGTAGGGTCAAATCTATAACCGTCCCTTTGTTTAGCTATAACGATTTCATCAGCTATTGTACTTCCTTCAGCTTGTGATGCTGCTGAGGAATTTCCCGAAGATGCCGCCTGAGATGTTCCTCCCGAAGAGCCACTGCTTGAACCACCACAACCCGCTAACATTGCAACCGCTATTATAGCCGCTGTGGTTAATGACAAAAATCTTTTCATGTGTTTTCCCCCTTCTTCTATTATAAGGCAACATCAAAAATCAAACAAAAAATATAATAATTATATCATTAATCAATTACAAATACTGTTTGTTAAAAAATACTATGATATTAACCTTATTAAAATGTT
>CATJUP010000141.1 GCA_949743655.1 uncultured Eubacteriales bacterium | reverse complement strand
GGAAAAAATGACACAACAGGCGATGAAATTGATTTGAAATATTAGGCTATTGCTTTATTGTAAAACAATAACTCCATATTATAAATTTTATAAAAATAATAAAATGAAATATAATACAATTATTATAATTAATATTATATATAAAGCCGCTATAAAAGCAGATATTTTTTTGCCATAGTTCCACTTTGATACAGACAAATACATAGCATCAAGTATATCAAGTACAAAACAAAACTGTAAAATGCAATGAACTATAGCCTGAATAGCCGTAATTTTGTTTTCAGCAATACTCAACCTTACTACATTTACACCGTAAAATGCCCCTGGCAAAAGAAAAGACCATGTAATTGATATTATAATAATTGTAATTGGAATAGCTATAGGAATAAGAAACATACCAAATATTACAATAGTACCACGGCTTGCCACTATAGCTATAAGCAGTAAAAAGAGTATTTCTAAAAAATTGATTACAAAAAATGGTATAAGCCCGTATTTTAAAATAAGCATACTTTTTAAACAATAATGTATGTCTTTTTGAGCACAAGCCCTAAATGAGTTTATTATATTTAAAATACCTAAAACTATAGCTAAAGATATGTAAAACAAAAACAGTATTATGGATACAGGCAAGTTTTTGAACGACAAAACAAAAAGTGCCAATTTAAAAGGGCAAGTTATTAATATTATATATGCTATATGGATTTTATAACTTTTTATATTGTGTTTTGTATTTTTTGTACACTGTTCCAAAATACTGTTCCTCACATTTTATATTTTATTTAATTTTATGTATTCGTTATTAATATTTATAAGTTTTGTTATATACTCTCTTGAAGGTCCGCCGATTACGTTACGTGCGTCTACGCATTTTTCAACTCGTATAGCGTCATATACAGTTTCATCAAATACAGGGGAGACTTTTTTGTATTCCTCAATAGAAAGAGAATCAAGGTCTGTGTTGTTGTTTATACAGTAAAGCACAAGTTTTCCTATAATCTCGTGGGCATCTCTAAATGGCACACCTTTTTTTGCAAGATAGTCAGCAGCGTCTGTGGCATTTGTAAAACCGCCTTTAGCCGCAGAAAGCATACTTTCTTTTTTTATTGTCATTGTATCAAGCATTTTTGTAAATACAGGAAGGCACATTTTAATTGTGTCTATGGCAGCAAAAACACCTTCTTTGTCCTCCTGCATATCTTTGTTATAAGCCAAAGGAAGAGATTTCATTGTTGTTAAAAGAGCCATTAAATAGCCATAAACTCTTCCGGTTTTTCCTCTTATAAGCTCTGCCATGTCGGGGTTTTTCTTTTGAGGCATAATGCTTGAGCCAGTAGAGTATGAGTCATCAAGCTCTATAAATTTAAACTCATGGCTGCTCCAAAGAACTATTTCCTCACAAAAACGACTAAGGTGCATCATTATTATTGAAAGTGTATTTAAAAGCTCTATACAAAAATCTCTGTCACTTACACCATCTAAACTGTTGAGTGTAACACTGTCAAAACCAAGCTCGTCACATACCATTTGTCTGTTTATGTTGTATGTTGTTCCGGCAAGGGCACCGCTTCCTAAGGGCATTATATTTGTGTGTTTATAAGTAAACTCAAGCCTTTCATAGTCTCTTTTAAACATCTCAAAATATGCCAAAACATGATGCGCCAAAGTAATCGGTTGAGCCCTTTGAAGATGTGTGTAACCAGGCATTATTGTATCTATATTTTTAGCGGCTACATTATTGAGAGTCTCTTGAAGTTCTAATATTAATTTTTCTATATATTTAATTTCATTTTTTATATACATACGTATGTCAAGAGCTACTTGGTCGTTTCTGCTCCTTCCAGTGTGAAGACGCTTGCCAACATCGCCTATACGCTGTATAAGCAGTGTTTCTATATTCATGTGTATGTCTTCGGCTTTTTCGTCAAATTCTATTTTGCCTAATTCTATATCGTTTAAAATTTCTTTTAGGGCGTTTTGTATTGTATCCGCGTCAGCTTGGGATATTATACCTTGTATACCCAGCATTTTTACGTGGGCTATACTTCCGGTTATATCTTCTTTGTACATTCTTTGGTCAAATGATATTGACGAGTGAAAATGGTCTGTAAAGCTGTCGGTCTGTTTTGTAAAACGTCCGCTCCAAAGTTTACTCATTTTTTTATTCCTTTCTTATTAAATAGCAAAACCTTGAGACTTTGTCTCAAACTCTATTTCCTTGCGTTCCCACTGTCTCGTTAAACCATCAGAACGTAAACATTTTTGCGTCGTTTGGTTGAACTGTCCAAAACGGCGGTCGTAACGCCTAACGGTAGTTACTTGCCTGTCGGAATACTGCTAAAGCGATATCCCTTGAAAGGAAGCGAAAAAACTTTTCAAACGGAAACTACGTTTCCTTAAACCCTATGTTTTGGTTCAGGAAAAACGTAGTTTTTCCGTTTAAAAGTTTCGGTCAAGCCTTTTCAAGTGCTTGTGGGAGTTTGAGGGGCGACAAAGAGCCAGTGGCTCTTTGCCTTGAGCCGACCGTAGCGGAGCGTAGACAGCCCTCAATATAAACCCACAAAGTTTGTTATTTGTTAAGATTTTGTTTCATCATAGCACGTACTTTAAGCGGAAGACCAAAAAGATTTATAAATCCGTCAGCGTCTTTGTGATTGTAAAGCTCTCCTGTTGTAAAGCTGGCTATAGACGCATTATAAAGTGAGTATGGGCTTGTAGAGCCGGCTGGTATAATATTGCCTTTGTAAAGTTTAAGTTTTACCTGACCAGTAACAACCTCGTTTACACTGTCAAAATATGCCGAAAGACTTTCTCTTAAAGGTGTATACCACTCGCCGCTATATACAAGCTCTGTAAATTTGTTTGAGTTAATTTCGTTCCATGACTGTGTTTGTTTGTCAAGTGTAAGATATTCAAGTTCTCTGTGGGCGTAATAAAGTATTGTTCCGCCTGGTGTTTCATAAACTCCTCTTGATTTCATTCCAACAACACGGTTTTCGCATATATCAGCTATTCCAATGCCGTTTCTTCCGCCAATTTCGTTGAGAGTTTCAACAAGTTTTACAGGAGACATAGCTTCTCCATTAATTTTGATAGGAATGCCTTTTTCAAAGTCTATTGTTACATATTCTGGTGTGTTAGGTGCTTTTTCGGGCGAAACACCTAATTTTAACAAATGTTCATAATTAGGCTCGTTAGCTGGGTCCTCAAGCTCAAGACCCTCATGACTTATGTGCCAAATATTTCTGTCACGGCTATAGCTGTCATCTTTTTTAACAGGGAAAGGTATTCCTCTCTCAGCAAGGTAAGCTATTTCATCATCTCTTGAACTCATTTTCCATGTGTCAAGTCTCCATGGCGCTATTATTTTTATATCTGGCGCAAGCGCTTTAATTGTAAGCTCAAAACGCACTTGGTCGTTACCTTTTCCAGTAGCGCCATGAGCTATGTATTTAGCGCCTTCTTTTTGGGCTATTTCTACAAGCCTTTTAGCTATTATAGGTCTTGCCATTGAAGTACCCAAAAGATATTTTCCCTCATAAACGGCGTTAGCCTTTACACATGGAAATACGGCGTCTGTTATAAATTCTTCGGTTAAATCTTCAATATAGAGTTTGCTTGCACCTGTTTTAAGCGCTTTTTCCTCAAGACCGTCAGTTTCTTTGCCCTGACCCACGTTTCCGCAAACAGCTATAATATCGGCATTATTATAGTTCTCTTTTAACCATGGTATAAGGCAGCTTGTATCAAGACCGCCAGAATACGCGAGTACAATTTTTTCTTTAGACATTTTTTATTCCTCCTAAATGTGTTATAGTAGTTTATATGTAGTAATATGATTATACATTGAGGTTGAGAAAGTTTCAATTATTTTTTTATTTTTATTGCATATTATTTAAAAACTATGTATAATTATAAAAATATTTTTATAAAAATGGTTACTTGTAGTTTTTAAATATACAATATAAATAAATTTTATTCAATAAAAATTAATGAAACGGAGGCTATTTATTATGATAAAAGCGGCTATAGCGGGAGCGACAGGCTACGCCGGAAACGAGCTTGTGCGTATACTTACAAACCATCCAGATGTTGAGATAAAGGCTCTTTTGGCACACAGCTATGTTGGAAAAAGGTTTGATGAGGTTTATGAAAACTACCGTGATATAAACAACATGGTATGTGAGGAAATGAATATTGATAAATTGGCAGACGAGTGTGATGTTATATTTATGGCACTTCCTCATGGTGTAGCGTCTAATGTTGTAAATGATGATATATTAAAAAGAACAAAAATAATTGATTTTGGTGCGGATTTTAGATTAAAAGATATTGATATTTATGAAAAATGGTATGGTGTTAAGCATGAGGGCAGAGATATTATACAAAATGCGGTATATGGTCTTTGCGAGATAAACAGAGAAAAAATAAAACAAACAAATCTTATAGCTAACCCGGGCTGTTATACCACATGTTCAATACTTTCGCTTTATCCGCTTGTAAGTGAGGGCGTTATTGATTTAGAAAGTATTATAATTGACGCAAAATCAGGTGTTTCAGGGGCGGGAAGAGGTTTAGCGCTTTCTAACATGTTTGACGAGTGTAATGAGAGCGTAAAGGCATACAAAATAGCGTCTCACAGACACACGCCTGAAATTGAGGAGCAATTATCATATGCCGCTAAATGTAATATAACACTTTCGTTTACGCCGCACCTTATACCTATGAACAGAGGAATATTGGCTACATGTTACGCTAAATTGGCAAAAAGCCTTACTTATGACGATGTAAGGAATATATACGAAAAGTATTATGGAAATGAATATTTTATAAGACTTACTAAAAAAGGTATTTTTCCAGAAACAAGATGGGTTAAAGGCTCTAACTTTGTTGACATAGGCTTTAAAATAGATGACAGAACAGGAAGAATTGTAATTATAGGCGCTATAGATAATCTTGTTAAAGGCGCGGCAGGACAGGCGGTTCAAAATATGAATATACTTTTTGGGCTTGAAGAGAAAAAAGGGCTTGCCTTTGCGCCTATATTTCCAGCATGATATATATAACCGAAGGGAGGAAAAAAGGTGAGACTTATGAGAGTTATAGACGGTGGAATTACTGCTCCAGAAGGATTTAGAGCCGCTGGAAGGCATGTGGGAATAAAAAAAGTAAAAAAGGATATGGCGATAATTACAAGCGATGTTTTGGCTGAAGCCGCTGGAGTATATACTCAAAATTTGGTTAAAGCCGCTCCCGTGTTATGGAATATGGACATAACAAAGCAATTTAAAAAAGTGAGAGGGCTTGTTTGTATAAGCGGAAACGCCAACGCATGCACAGGTCAAAGAGGTATAAAGGATAACGAGCTTATGGCACAGGCTTTGGCATGGCTTGCTGGAGCGGAAAAAGATGAAATACTTACAGCCGCTACAGGTATAATAGGTATTGATATGCCAATGGAAAAGGTGCTTAAGGGTATAGAGAGCACATTTGCGGATTTATCAAATAAAAGAGAGTCAGCTAAAAACGCCGCTTCGGGAATTATAACCACAGACACATTTATAAAAGAAATAGCATTAGAGCTTAATATAGCTGGAAAGACTGTAAAAATAGGCGGTATGGCAAAGGGAAGTGGTATGATACACCCTAACATGGCTACTGTACTTTCGTTTGTTACAACTGATATAAACATATCGCCTCAGCTCTTAAAAAAAGCTATTGCTAAAGCTGTAAACGAGACTTATAATATGATTTCGGTAGATGGCGCTATGAGTACAAACGATATGGCGCTTATAATGGCTAATGGATTGGCAGGAAATGATAAAATAACAGAAGAAAACGAGTTTTATGATGCTTTTTATAGAGCGCTGTTGTTTATACATGAGAAATTTGCAAGAGATATTATACATGACGGTGAAGGTGCATCAAAATTTATACAGGTTGATTTGGCAGGGGCTAAAACAGAAAATGACGCAAGAATATTAGCTAAAGCTATAGTTACAAATGACCTTGTTAAAACAGCCATGTATGGCGAGGACGCTAACTGGGGAAGAATAGCGGCGGCTATGGGTGCGAGTGGTGGCTATTTTGCGCCTTCTGGGCTAAAAATAGAAATGAGCAGTGAAAAAGGAAGAGTATTGCTTATGAATGATGGAGAGCCTATTGATTTTGATGAAAACGAAGCCGCCGATATATTAAGCTGTCAAGATATATATATAACTGTTGTTTTAAAAGACGGAATGGCTAAGGCAAGGAGCTACGGCTGTGATTTGGGTCACGAATATATAAGAATAAACGGTGAGTATCGTTCACATTCATAATAAATGGAGGTAATATTTTATGAAAATTATAGAAGGTTCGGTCACGGCGGCAAAGGGATTTAGAGCCGCTGGAAATGCCATTGGTGTAAAAGGGCAAATTACTGATAAAAAAGATTTGGCGCTTATAGTAAGCGATGTTCCGGCTACAGCGGCGGCGGCTTTTACAACAAACGTTGTTAAAGCGGCTTCTGTACAAAGAAACATTAAAATAATTGAAAACGGCGGTAAAATAAATGGTATAGCGGCTAATAGTGGAAATGCCAATGCCTGCACAGGCTCTCAAGGAGTGAAGGCAAATAAAGAAATGGCTAAGAGTTTGGCGAATTTACTTAATGTTGATGAAAACACTATACTCACAGCATCAACAGGAGTTATAGGCGCTGTATTTCCAGAAGAGACTATAGTAAATGGAATTAAAAATACATTTAATATGCTTGGCGCTGATAGAAAAAACGCTCTTATGGCGGCAGAGGCTATAATGACTACCGACACTTACTCGAAAGAAGTCGCTGTTGAGTTTGAAATAAATGGAAAAACAGTACATATGGGCGGCATTGCAAAGGGAAGCGGTATGATTTGCCCTAACATGGCTACAATGCTTAGTTTTGTCACAACAGATATAAATATATCAAAATCTCTATTAAACAAGGCGCTTAAAGAGGATATAAAAACGACTTATAACATGGTATCAGTAGACGGAGACACAAGCACAAACGATACAATTATTGTTCTTGCCAATGGACTTGCTCAAAATGATATTATTGATAAAGAAGACAATAATTATGAGATATTTAAAAACGCACTTCATTATGTAAATGAAAAATTGGCTAAAGAGCTTGTTAGAGACGGAGAAGGAGCTACAAAGTTTGTTGAAGTAAATGTTGAGGGAGCTAAAACATACGCCGATGCTAAAACAATAGCTAAATCCGTTGTTAAAAGCAATCTTCTTAAAGCTGCAGTGTTTGGTGAAGACGCTAACTGGGGGCGCGCGCTATGTGCCATGGGCTACAGCGGAGTTGATTTTGACCCAAACAAAGTTGATATTGTGTTTGCAAGCACGGCAGGAGAAATACTTTTAATGGATAGCGGCACACCTATAGTATTTGATGAATACAAAGCCAAAACTATTTTAAGTGAGAAAGAAATACAAATAAACATAAAAATAAATGAGGGCAACGAGAAAGCTACAGCGTGGGGATGTGACCTTAGTTATGATTATGTAAAAATAAATGGCGATTATCGTTCTTAAAGGAGAAAAAAGCAATATGGTAGATTTTGACATGAATATTAAAAAAGCGCAAATACTTACAGAGGCACTGCCTTTTATAAAAAAATTTAGCAATAAAACTGTTGTTATAAAATATGGTGGAAGCGCTCTTATAAACCCTAATATAAAAGACACAATTATAAAAGATATAGTGCTTATGAAACTTGTTGGAATGAAGCCCGTTGTTGTTCATGGGGGAGGACCAGATATAAGCTCTTTTCTTAAAAGGCTTGACATAAAAAGCGAGTTTATAAACGGTTTAAGAGTTACAAACGCCGAAACAATGGAAGTAGCCGAAATGGTTTTGGCGGGAAAAATAAATAAACAAATAGTTACTGACATAGAGCTTAACGGTGTTAAAGCGGTAGGAATAAGCGGAAAAGATGGCGACACTGTTAAGGCAAAAAAAATAGAAAGCGATGTTGACTATGGTTTTGTAGGAAGTGTTGAAAGTGTAGACCCAACACTTGTAAAAACACTTATAGATAATGATATTATACCTGTTATAGCGCCTATAGGAAAAGACTCAAAAGGACAAAGTTATAACATAAACGCCGATTATATGGCGGTTGCAATAGCTGGAAGTCTTAAAGCGGAGAAATTAGTGTTTTTAACAGATGTAGCAGGCGTTTTAAAAGACGTAAATGACCCAAATTCTCTTATGAGTTTTATAAACGCCAGTGATGTTCAGGGATATATTGATAGCGGCGTAATATCCGGCGGTATGATACCTAAAGTTGAGTGCTGTATGTCGGCTGTAAGAGAAGGCGTAAACAATGTGCATATACTTGACGGGCGTGTAGAGCACTGCCTTATACTTGAGCTATTTACAACAGCCGGAATAGGTACTATGATAGAAAATAAGTGAGTTAAAGTTCTTTTGCTTCTTTTCTTTCAAGGCGGAAGCATGTATTTATTGTATAAGCCCATAATAGGAGATACTAATTAACGCTTGCACGTACTGATATAAAGTTAAAGTTCTTTTGCTTCTTTTCTTTCAAGAAAAGAAGAAGGGTTTAGAGAAAAGAAAGGTGATGTTTTAATGAATAGTACACAAAAATTAGCCGAGAGAGGCGCTAAAGTTGTAATGAACACATACAGCCGTTTTAATATAGCTTTTGACCATGGTGAAGGTATGTATGTTTGGGATATGGATGGTAAAAAATATATTGATTTTGTGGCGGGAATAGCTGTAAATTCACTTGGTCACGCCAATAAAAAGCTGTGTGAAAAAATAGCTGAACAAAGTGTTAAACTTATGCACGTTTCAAATTTGTATTATACGGAGCCTCAAATAACTTTAGCCGAAAAACTTTGTGAAAATAGCTGTTTTGATAAAGTGTTTTTCTGTAACAGTGGTGCAGAAACAATAGAAGCGGCGCTTAAAATAGCCAGAAAATACGCCGCAATGAAAAATAAAAAAGGGCGCGATATTATAGCCATGGAAAAATCGTTTCATGGAAGAACTTATGGCGCTGTTACTGCTACTGGACAAGATAAATACCATAAAGGGCTTGAGCCTTTAATGCCTTGTATAAAGCATGTGCCTTTTAACGATTTTGACGCTTTAAAAAACAGTGTTGACGAAAACACTTGCGCTATACTTTTGGAGCCTATACAGGGTGAGGGTGGAATAATACCAGCTAAAAAGGACTATATTCAAAAAGTGAGAGAACTTTGCACTCAAAATGATATTATTCTTTTGTTTGATGAGGTACAGTGTGGTGTTGGAAGAACAGGAACACTTTTTGCTTATCAGACTTATGGTGTGGAGCCTGATGGAGCTTGTTTTGCCAAAGGTTTGGCCGGAGGTATCCCAATAGGAGCTTTTATGGCTAAAGATAAACTTGCTGAGGCTTTTAAACCTGGTGACCATGCCTCAACATTTGGGGGAAATCCTTTTGCCACAGCAGCCGGAAATGTTGTTATTGATGAGCTTTTAAATGGCGGATTACTTAATAACGTGAAAAAACAAGGAGAAGCTCTTAATAAAAAGTTAAACGACATAAAGCAAAAACACAGTATAGTATCAGATGTAAGAGGTGTGGGGCTTATACAGGGAATAGAGCTTACAGTACCCGCTAAAGATATTATAGCTAACTGTATAGAAAACGGTCTTTTGCTTGTTGGCGCAGGTGAAAATGTTATACGTTTTGTGCCAGCGCTTATAGTAAGCGATAAAGAGATTAATGAGGCTATGGATATACTTGATAACGCTATAAATAGAGCTGAGAAATGAATATAAAAGAGGTGCAGATTTGTTCATTCGTATAGCTAATATTGACGAATTAAATCAAATACAGCTTATTTATGATTATGCGAGAAGATTTATGGAACAAAACGGAAACGGTGGTCAATGGGGCAAAAACTTTCCGCCAGAAAAAATGCTTGTGGAATATATAAATAACAAACAGCTTTATGTTGTGGAAGAATTTGGCTGTATACATGGTGTTTTTGCTTTTATTATAGGAAAAGACGAGACTTATTCTAAAATATATAACGGTTCGTGGTTATCTGAAAGTGAATATGGAACAATACATCGTATAGCAAGCGATGGAAAAACGCGAGGTATATTTGATGAGATAGTTTTGTTTTGCCAAAAAAGAATTGCACATTTGAGAATTGATACACATGAGAATAATAAAATAATGCAGCATTTAATAGTTAAAAATGGTTTTAATAAATGTGGTATTATTTATAAACAGGACGGAACATATAGAATTGCTTATGAAAAATTATTGTTTGGAGGTGTGTAATATGAAACTTGTTACTTATTTATTTAATAATAATGAATATTTAGGCGCTATTACGCCATGCGGAACTAAAATAATGCCATTAGCTGAAAATGGTTTTCCGTATAAGGATATGAACGACATTATATCAAACATTACAGATGTTGAGAAACAAGCGCTTAACTCACTTATAAAAAGTGGTATAGGAGAAGGAATTATATCTATTGACAGTGTAAAACTGTTAGCACCTATACCAGAGCCAAAACAGGATATATTGTGCCTTGGTATAAATTATTGGGCGCATGCTGAGGAGTCTGTAAGATATAAAAAAGAGGCTTTTGACGGAGATAGAAAATTTCCGGTATATTTTTCTAAAAGAGTAAATAGGGCTGTAGCTGACAAAGAGAGTATACAAAGTCATAATGATATAATATCAACACTTGACTATGAGGCTGAATTAGCGGTTATAATAGGAAAAGATGCTAAAAATGTATCTCTTGAGAGTGTAAGCGATTATATTTTTGGATATACTATAATAAACGATGTTACAGCAAGAGAACTTCAGACAAGACATAAACAATGGACGTTTGGAAAAGGGCTTGACGGTTTTGCGCCTATGGGACCATGTATTGTTACAGCAGACGAAATTGCTTTTCCGCCTGTGCTTAAAATAAAATCTTATGTAAATGGCGAGCTTAGACAAGACGCAAGTACAGATATGTTTATACATGACATAAGCTATGTTATAAACGAGCTTTCTAAGGGAATGACTTTAAAAGCTGGAACAATTATAGCAACAGGAACGCCAGCAGGAGTTGGAATGGGATTTGTTCCTCCTAAATTTTTAAAAACTGGTGATACAGTGGTATGTGAAATTGAGAATATAGGAAAAATAACAAACACAGTGGAATGAATTAAAAAATTACTGAAAAATTAACACGATAGACATAAAATGGTTTTTTATCAGTAATATATTAAAAAATTACAAAATCATAAAAAATAAAAAATGCCCAAAATAATATTGACAGAGAATATTTAAAATTGTACCATAAAGATACGTGCTTTTAAATAATGTATGTCGGAGGACGAAATATATGTCTGATAAAAATAATTTTTTAGAAAACTATATAAATTCTAAAAAACAGCTTATGGAGTATTTTAAATGTGACGGTGATTTTTTTATAAAACCGCTTGAAAATTTAAAGTGGTCTATAAAAAATGATGGTGATTTTAATTTTTTAATGTATTGGACAGAAGACCTAAAACGTCATTCGGCAGTTATAACTAAAAAAAATGGTAATCCAATGGTTTATAAAGTTGAGGAGTATACTATGGTTGTTGCTATTGACTGTATAAAAACCGCTTTTATATTTTCAAATAGTAATATGGAATAAAAGGTATTAAAACCATAAAACTATGCCATTTAAAAAATAAGTGTTTTTAAAATTTTAAAGACCGCGGAAAATAAACGCGGTCTTTAAAAATTGTTTGACAAAAATTGAATATATGTATATACTATACTTTATTGTAGTAGAGTAATAAAGTGAAAGGCGGTTATAATAATGGATTTTAAACTTCATACGCCTATAGGTGTTGGGGACTTACTGCCAGAACAGGCTGAAATCAAAAGAGTTGTTGAAAGAAAAATTGAAAAAGTGTTTGAAAGTTATGCTTACAGAACTGTTGAAAGTCCTATGTTTGAGTACATAGAAGTTTTTTCGGATGAGAAAATGGGCTCTATAAGCCCTAAGGAGATGTTTAGGTTTTTTGACAATGACGGTCATACTTTGGCTTTAAGAAGTGACATGACTCCACCTATAGCAAGAATGGCGGCAACAGAATTTAATGAGGAGTCTATGCCTTTAAGACTTTGCTATTATGGAAATGCCTTTAGAGTCTCTAAAAGGTATCAAGGTAAAAAATGTGAATTTTCACAAGCTGGTATAGAGCTTATTGGTATTGACAGTGCTGAGGCTGATGCCGAAAGCATAGCTTTGTCTATAAAAAGTATACTTGCATGTGGTATAACAGAGTTTAAAGTTAATGTGGCACAGGTTGAGTTTTTTAATGCTGTGCTTGAAGAAAGTGGTTTTGACGAGGAAGAAAAAGAAGATATTAAAAATTTGGTGGCTAACAGAAATTATGCCGGTGTTGAATATTTTGTAAAATATAAAGACATGCCAGAAAACATTAAAAAACTTTTTATTGAACTTCCTAAACTTGTAGGTGGTTATGAGATAATAGAGTATACAAAAACACTTACAAAAAGCAAAGAGGCTTTAAAAGCCCTTGAATATATGGAAAAACTTAGTGACATACTTAATTTTTATGGTGTCAGCAATTATGTTTCGTTTGATATGGGAATGGTAAATAAACTTAATTATTACACAGGCATAATATTTAGAGGATACACTTATGGAACAGGTTATTCTATAATAGACGGTGGAAGATACAACAATCTTATAGAACAGTTTGGCAAAAATGTTCCAGCGGTTGGATTTGGAATAAAAGTTGATGAGGTAATAAGTGTGCTTGAAAACAACAATTATAATTTTGGTATAAGTGGGGCTAAAGCTATGGTTGCTTACAGCAAAAAGGGTATGTCGGCGGCTATTAAAACAGCCGACATATACCGAAAAGCCGGTATTAAAGTTGAAAACAGCCTAATAGACAATATTGATGATAACATAGAGTATATGAAACGTAAAGAAATAGAGTCGCTTATATTTTTTAATGATAATATAAATATAACCTATGTAAGAAATGACAGCGAGACAGGAACGGTATTGGCTAACATAACTATAAATGATTTGGTAATGCCAAAATAAGGAGTGATAATTAATGAAATATATTACTTTCGCTTTGGCGAAGGGCAGGCTTGCAGAACAAACAATGGATATATTAGAAAAAATAGGTATGCCATGTGAGGAAATGAAAGAAAAGTCGAGAAAACTTATATTTGTTAATGAAGAACTTAAACTTAAAATATTTTTGGCTAAAACAAGCGATGTACCTACATATGTAGAACATGGCGCGGCTGATATAGGAGTTGTGGGAAAAGACACAATAATCGAAGAAAACAGAAATATATATGAAATGCTTGATTTGGGAATTGGAAAGTGTAGTATGTGTGTAGCCGGTTTACCAGATATGAAAGATAAAATACATAAAAGTCATTCTCTTAAAGTGGCTACTAAATATCCCAATATAGCAAGAGAGTATTTTTATCATAAAATGCGTCAGACAGTAGAAATAATAAAACTTAATGGCTCAGTAGAGCTTGCACCCATAGTTGGGCTTTCGGACTGTATAGTGGATATTGTTGAAAGCGGAGCTACTTTAAAAGAAAATGGGCTTGTTGTTTTTGAGGAAATATGCCCTCTTTCGGCAAGAATAGTTGTAAACAGAGTAAGCATGAAAATTGACCACAAAAGAATTATTGACATTATAGATAAAATGAGAGCTCTTTTGAAGGAGGATAATTTATGATGCAGGTTGTAGACTGTAGAACATGTAAAGGCATAGAAGCTGTTAAACAAATAATATCGCGCGCTCAAACTGAAAATAAAGAGGTTCAATGTATTGTTGAAGGAATAATTAACGATGTAAAAACAAACGGCGACAGTGCTGTTTTTAATTATACAAAAAAGTTTGACAAAATAGATATAGACAAAAATAATGTTAAAGTAACCGCGGAGGAAGTGGAACAAGCCTACAAACAGGTTAAACCGGAGCTTGTGGACGTAATTAAGAAATCAGCGGAGAGAATAAGAGTTTTTCACGAAAAACAAAAACGAAATAGTTGGTTTGAGACATCTGAAAATGGTGAAATCTTAGGTCAAATTATACGACCTATTGAAAAAGTGGGAGTTTATGTGCCTGGCGGAAAAGCGGCTTATCCCTCATCTGTGCTTATGAATGTAATTCCGGCTAAAGTAGCGGGAGTAAATAAAATTTATATGACAACTCCAGCGCAAAAAAATGGTAGTGTTTATCCAGCTACAATAGTTGCGGCTAAAGAGGCGGGAATTGATGACATATTTAAAATAGGAGGTGCACAGGCTATAGCGGCTTTGGCTTTTGGAACAGAAAGTGTACCTAAAGTTGACAAAATATGTGGTCCGGGCAATATATTTGTGGCGTTAGCCAAAAAAACTGTTTATGGTAATGTAAATATAGACTCTGTAGCAGGACCGAGTGAAATACTTATATTAGCTGATAGCAGCGCTGAGCCGGTTTATGTAGCTGCTGACCTTTTATCACAGGCAGAACACGATGAAATGGCATCGGCTATACTCATAACGACTGATGAGAATTTGGCTTATAATGTTCAAAAAGAAGTGGAAATTCAAACAAGCAAACTTGAGAGAAAAGAAATAATAAATAAATCAATAAATAACTATGGAGCTATAATTATAACTGACTCAATAAAAACAGCTTGTGATATATCAAATGATATAGCCCCAGAACATTTAGAGGTTTGCGTAAACTCGCCTTTTGATGTACTTTCGCTTATTAAAAACGCCGGCGCGGTGTTTTTGGGACATTTTTCGCCTGAACCTTTGGGCGATTATATGGCTGGACCTAACCATGTATTGCCAACCAGCGGAACAGCCAAGTTTTTTTCACCGCTTTCGGTTGATGATTTTATAAAAAAATCAAGTATTATATCATTCAGTAAAAATGCGCTTTTAAATTTAAGTGATGATATAATAACATTTGCCAATGCCGAGGGGCTTACGGCACATGCTAACGCTGTAAGAGTAAGAAAACAAAAGGGAGAGTTTTAAATGAGAACAGCCAGTATAAAACGTGACACTTTTGAAACAAAAATAGATATGGCTATTAATATAGACGGAACGGGCAAAAGCAATATATCAACAAAAATAGGTTTTTTTGACCATATGCTTACTCATATATCAAAACATGGATTTATAGATATTGTTCTAAAAGCTGACGGTGACACTAATGTTGACTGTCATCACACAATAGAGGATGTTGGAATTGTTTTTGGAAAATGTTTGGCTAAGGCGTTAGGAGATAAAGCTGGTATAAAAAGATATGGTTTTTTTATATTGCCTATGGATGAGACGCTTATATTGTGTTCGCTTGATATATCAGGAAGGGCGTATATTAATTTTGACGTATCTTTTAAAACACAGCGCTGTGGAGGTATGGACATGGAAATGGTTGAGGAGTTTTTTAGGGCTGTTTGTACTAACGCTGGAATAAATCTTCATATAAAAATGCTTGAGGGCAAAAATAGTCATCACATAGCCGAAGGTATATTTAAGGCTTTCGGAAAATCTCTTGACATGGCCGTTAGTTATGATGAGAGAATAAATGGCGTGCTATCAACAAAGGGTATGCTGGAGGTATAAAAATGATAGCTATAATTGATTATGGTATGGGAAATTTAAGAAGTGTTCAAAAAGCGTTTGAGTTTGTGGGTTTTGACGCTGAAATTACTGATAATGTTAATAAAATAGCCGAGGCAGATAAAGTTGTTCTTCCTGGTGTTGGGGCTTTTAGAGACGCTATGGCTACAATACGCAAAAATGGGATTGACAAGGCTATTTATAACATAGTAGAAAACAATAAACCATTTTTGGGAATATGCCTTGGTATGCAGATGATGTTTGATAAAAGCTATGAGAATGGGGAGTACAGCGGTCTTGGGCTTATGGAAGGTGAAATAACTCTTTTACCTAACAACCAAATTATACCGCAAATAGGCTGGAACAACATTGATATAAAAAAAAGAGCGCCTTTATTTGAGGGAATAGGTGACGAACCATATGTTTATTTTGTACATTCTTACAGGCTTGTTACAAAAGCGCCTGTTGTAAGCGCTACTTGTTTTTATGGAGAAGATATACAAGTTGCGGCACAAAAAGACAATATATTCGCTGTGCAGTTTCATCCCGAAAAAAGCGGCGATACGGGACTTAAAATACTTTATAATTTTGGGAGGCTTTGATTTATGCGTATTTATCCAGCTATAGATTTAAAAAACGGTCAGTGTGTAAGGCTTAAACAAGGGCGTTTTGATGAGGTTACAATATATGACGAAGACCCTGTTGAAAGAGCTAAAATTTGGGAGAAAAGCGGCGCTGAATACATACACGTGGTAGACCTTGACGGGGCTGACACTGGAAATGGGAAAAATTTAAACTCTATTAAAAACATTGTTAAAGCGGTTAATATACCTGTTCAAACAGGTGGTGGAATACGTTGTTTGTATGATATTAAAGAAAGAATTGAAGCAGGAGTAAACAGAGTTATAATAGGTACAGCAGCTGTTAAAAATCCAAATTTAGTTAAAGAGGCGGCAAGTATTTATGGCAACAAAATAGCTGTGGGTATAGACGCCAGTAACGGAATGGTAGCTATTGACGGATGGAAAAATATAACCGATGTTACTGCTGTAGAGTTATGTGAAAAAATGAAAAGTTATGGCGTGAGAACATTTATATACACCGACATATCAAAAGATGGAATGATGACAGGACCTAATATTGAAAGCACTAAAAAACTTGTTGATATTGGAGAGACAGAAATAATAGCCTCTGGTGGTGTGTCAAGCGTTGATGATTTGTATAATTTAAAAGATATATGTGTTGAGGGAGCTATAATAGGCAAAGCGCTTTATAATGGGGCTATTGACTTAAAAGAGATTATAAAATATTTTGAGTAAATGTATTAAAGACTTTGTAATAACAAACCATACTGTCAAATTGTTTTGTACGTTTGAATATAAAACATTTAATGTTTTAGAGGAGATGTTTTTTTGCATACAAAAAGAATTATACCATGCCTTGACGTAAACGCTGGAAGGGTAGTAAAAGGAATAAATTTTGTTAATTTTAAAGACGCTGGAGACCCTGTTGAGGCGGCGGAATTTTATAATAAATCAATGGCGGATGAGCTTGTGTTTCTTGACATAACGGCATCGGCTGACGACAGAAACATAATGCTTGATATTGTTAAAAAAACAGCGGAAAAGGTTTTTATACCTCTTACTGTGGGCGGCGGAATAAGAAATATTGAGGACTTTAGAAAAATACTTTCGGCGGGAGCTGATAAAATATCTGTTAATTCGGCGGCTCTTAAAAGACCAGAGCTTATAAACGAGGCGGCGCTAAAATTTGGAAGTCAGTGTGTTGTGGTAGCTATAGATGCCAAAAGGCGCATTGGCGGCGGATTTGATGTGTATTTAAACGGCGGGCGAGTAAACACAAGAAAGGACGCTGTTTTGTGGGCTAAAGAGGCACAAAGCCGAGGAGCGGGAGAAATATTACTTACAAGCATGGACTGCGATGGGGTTAAAAACGGATATGATATTGAACTTACAAAAGCTATATCCTCAAGTGTTAAAATACCTGTAATAGCTTCGGGTGGGGCTGGAAAAATGGAGCATTTTTATGACGCTCTAACAGAAGGTGGGGCTGACGCCGCATTAGCCGCAAGTCTTTTCCATTTTAGAGAAATGGAAATATCTGATTTAAAAAAATATCTTAAAAATAAAAATGTTCCTGTAAGGCTTTAAGGAGAAATATAAATGAGTATTTTGGAAGATTTAAAATATGACGAAAAAGGGCTTATACCCGTAATAACACAAGATTATAAAACTGGGCAAGTACTTATGCTGGCTTACGCTAACAAAGAGGCTGTAGAACGAACTGTAAAAGAGGGGACTTGTTACTATTATTCCCGAAGCAGAAAAGAGTTATGGCACAAAGGCGATACATCTGGACATTTTCAGATAGTTAAAGAACTCTATTTTGATTGTGACGCTGATGCCCTTTTGATTAAAATAGAACAAATAGGTGCGGCGTGCCATACAGGCAAAAAAAGCTGCTTTTACAGAAATATTGAGGGGAAAGAGGTACTTTAATTTGGAAAATGTTTTATATGCTTTATATGAGGTTATAAATGACAGAAAACAAAACCCTAAAGAGGGTTCTTATACAAATTACTTAATTGATAAAGGAATTGATAAAATACTTAAAAAAGTTGGCGAAGAATGCGCTGAGACTATTATAGCCGCCAAAAACGGTGTAAAAAATGATACTATTTACGAGATATGTGACCTTATATATCATTTATCTGTACTTATGGAAGAACAGGGTATTACGTGGGACGATATTTTTGGAGAACTGGCTAAAAGAGAACTAAAAGAGGGAAATTTAAAAAAGTTTAATACCAAAGGCGAAATATAATACTTTTCTTCCTTTCTTGAAAGAAAGGAAGCGAAAGAACTTTAATTAAGTGGAGACCGAACTAAACAAGTGAATTTTGCGGTAGCGAAATTGTTTAAATGACAGATAAAACTCTCAGAAAAGGTTTTTTGAAATCTAAAGACTCAAGCGTCAGCTTGAGTCTTGTTAAAGTTCTTTGTGTTACTTTCTTTCAAGAAAGTAACGAAAAAGGTTTTATTGGTTTAACTCGTCGATTATTTCTTTAACGGTGGATAATTTATTAAGCCTGTAAGCGTTTTCGCCACAAAAAATAAGTGAGTTGTCAGCCTCGTCATTACTTCTTACGGCACGTATAAGCGCCATTGTAATACAATATGGCGTTGTGGAGGGGTCACATTTTTCGAGACACCTAAAACAATGGTTTATTTTCTCATTCTCGATTTCTCTAATTTTAACATATGGGTTTCTTATAGCTCTTCCAGGCATTCCAACAGGGCTTTTAACAATAACAATGTCTTCTTTTGATGAGTTTAAATACGCTTGTTTAAAACTCATTGGAGCATCACACTCAACAGTAGCTACAAAACGAGTAGCCATTTGAACTCCGTCAGCACCCATAGCCATATAGTGGTCTATATCTTTGCGGTCAAAAACACCGCCAGCAAAAAACACAGGTATTTTTTTACCTATACTATCACCATATGAGTGAACATAGTCTATTCTTTTTTTTGCTGCAATATCATAATTTTCGGATGTGAGATTTATAGCCTCATCGGCGGTAAAACCAAGATGACCACCAGCTTTTGGTCCTTCTATAACAACAAAGTCGGATACTTTTTTATAACGCCTTTGCCAAAGAGTAAATAGCACTTTAGTGGCTTTTAAAGACGATACTATAGGAGCGATTTTTATATTGTACCCTTCGGTAAGTTTAGGTAGTTCAATAGGAAGACCAGCGCCTGATATTATGGCGTCAGCGCCGTTATCTATACAGCATTTAACGTATTTATCATAATCGCGTGAGGCGCGCATTATATTTACGCCTATAATGCCGTTGTTAGATATTTCTTTAGCTTTTTTTATATGCCAGCCAAGCGCATTTAAGTTTGCATTGAGCGGGTCTGTAGTCCACTCTTTGGTATAAAACCCTGTTTGTGCTGCTGATATAACGCCCATAGCACCCTCTTTAGCCACAGCACCAGCAAGAGAGGAAAGACTTACACCTATACCCATGCCGCCCTGAATTATAGGTATTTTAAGTTTAATATCACCTATGCTGACTGGTTTAAGTTTCATTAAGAACATCTCCTATATATAAATTGAATTAAATTTTAACAAGTAGTTTAGATAACTATATTATATGTTTTGAATATTGTCAATATATGATTATTAAATTTAACAAACTGAATTATAAAAAGTATTTTTTTCATTGCTTACAAATAACATTTTGTTAAAATATTGAATTTTGGATTGTAAAAACCACAAATATTTTTTGACATTATGATTTTTAATATGCGTTTTTTTGCGCTTTAAAGTTACTTGACTAAATTGGTATAATAAACTATACTTTGATTATCGAAATATTTGATTAATTATAATTAATTATATCGGTTTTTAGGTTATTGTTATGGCTAAGTTATTATTTAAGGGGTTTAAAGTTAATAATATTAAGCGTGTAAAAAATAATATATATAAAATTAAATATTTTTTTAAAGCCTAATATTTAATACAAAAAGGTCAAAATTTTATTTATATAGGAGATTTGTTGTATGATTTTTTCAAAAATCACCGCTACAGGCGCTTATGTGCCGGATATGGTTATAACAAATGACGATATGTCAAAAATTGTTGATACAAATGATGAGTGGATAACATCAAGAAGCGGTATTAAAAGACGTCACTTCTCAAATGGTGAAAATACTTCTGACATAGCTGCCCGCACCGCTGAAAAAATTATTCAAAATTCGGGAATTGAGCCTTTAGATATTGATATTATAATTGTCGCATCAGTTTCTTCAGATTATACAACACCGTCTACGGCATGTATTGTTCAGTCTAAAATAGGCGCTAAAAACGCTGTGGCTTTTGATATTGGCGCGGCGTGTTCGGGCTTTATATTTGGTCTTTCTGTAGCTGACAAATACATAAAAACTGGTGTGTATAAAAACGCTATTGTTATAGGTGCTGAGGTATTATCTAAATATCTTGATTTTGGTGACAGAGGTACTTGCGTGCTTTTTGGCGATGGTGCTGGAGGAGTTCTTATTGAAGCTACAGACGAAAAAACGGGAATACTTGCTGAAGAATTAGGAAGTGACGGAGACAAGGGCATGGCGCTTACAGGAGGTTTTTCGCCGGCAAGCAATGCTTTTAACAAGTTTAACTCTAATGCTGACAGAAATCTTAGAATGGACGGAAGAGCAATATTTGACTTTGCTACAAGAAGTGTGCCTAAATCTGTAAAAAAACTGCTTGATGACTGTAATTTTAATTATGAGGAAGTTGACTTTGTTATTCCTCATCAAGCTAATAAAAGGATAGTTGAGATAATAAGCAGAAAATTAAAAATACCTATGAATAAGTTTTACATGAATATGGACGAGTATGGAAATACATCGTCTGCAAGCATACCAATAGCTTTAAATGAAATGGTAGAAAAAGGAATTATAAAAAAAGGAGATGTGGGCGTAATTACAGGTTTTGGGGCTGGTCTTACATGGGGCTCTATGCTTGTAAAGATTTAACGCTTATAGTATTTTGATATTTATTATTAGGAGGTTTTATTATGTTTGATAGAATAAGAGAAATTATAGCTGACCAAACAGGAAAGAATGCTGATGATATTACAATGGAGACAAATGTTAAAACAGAGCTTGAGGCTGACTCACTTGACATTTTTCAAATTATAAATGATATTGAGGACGAGTTTGACGTTAAAATTGAAAACTTAGAGGCAATACAAACAGTGGGCGATGTTGTTAAAATTGTGGAGGAAAATAAAAACTAATATAGTTAGGTGAAGATATGTATTTAGATATTTGTGATTTGCTTAGTATACAGTACCCTATAATACAAGGCGCTATGGCATGGATTTCTGACGCGGGACTCGTTTCAGCCGTTTCGGAGGCAGGAGGACTTGGCGTTTTAGCTACAGGTCATATTGATGCTGAGGGCTGTATTAAAGCTATAAAAGAAATACGTGAAAGAACAAATAAGCCTTTTGCCGTAAACATAATGCTTTTAAGTCAGCAAGCAGACAGCATAGTAAAAGCGGTTTGTGAGCAAAAAGTGCCTGTGGTTACAACGGGAGCGGGAAGTCCTGGAAAGTACATTAAAATGTTTAAAGAGTCTAATATAAAAGTTTTGCCAGTAGCCCCTTCTGTGGCTATAGCCAAAAGAATGGAAAAAGACGGTGCTGATGCTGTTATAGCCGAAGGTTGTGAATCTGGCGGACATATAGGAAAAATAACTACAATGGCGCTTGTGCCGCAGGTAGTTGATGCTGTTAATTTACCTGTTATAGCTGCTGGCGGAATAGCTGACGGAAGAGGTATGGCGGCAGCAAGAATGTTGGGCGCGTCAGGATTTCAGATTGGTACAAGATTTATTGTAGCTAAAGAGTGCAGTGTACACCAAAACTATAAAAACAGAATTATAAAAGCTAAGGATATTGATACCACAACAACAGGAGCGTCAACGGGTCACCCTGTGAGAGTTATAAAAAATAAACTTACAAGAAAGTTTGACGAGCTTGAGAAAAACAACGCTTCAGCGGAAGAACTTGATGCTTTAGGAAGAGGTGCTCTTAGAAAAGCTGTGACAGACGGTGATATTGAAAACGGCTCTGTAATGAGTGGGCAAATAGCCGGACTTGTAAACAAAGAACAAACCGCCGAAGAAATTATAAAAGAGCTTTTTGAGCAATACAAAAATATAATTTGCAATATTAAAATTTAACTAATAGTTAAGTTGTGTGTTTATTTAGCAATTAAAACTACTATATTGCTAAAAACAAATAAATGCGCTTCTAACGCAAATTAATTATAAGCGTTTTTGTTAATATAAAACGCGAATAGTCTTTTATGGGCAACGGGCTTTGACCTTTTTAGAGGCGGGCAGTTTTAATACGCTGTCGCCTCTATTTGTAATTATACAAATTTGAGAGGAGCGGTATATATTATGAAAACAGCTTTTATTTTTAGCGGGCAAGGCGCGCAATATAAAGGTATGGGCAAAGAATTATATGATAATTTTAACAGCGCTAAAGAGGTTTTTGATTTAGCTGATAACGCTCTTGATTTTTCTATAAGCGATATATGTTTTAATGATGAAGAAAAATTAAATAAAACAGAATATACTCAGCCTTCAATACTTACAATGAGTATAGCGGCACTTAAAGTTTTAAGTGAAAATGGTGTTAAAGCGGATTTTACGGCAGGTTTAAGCCTTGGCGAATACTCGGCTTATGTGGCAAGTGGCGCATTTAATTTTAAAGAAACAGTTGAGCTTGTAAGAAAAAGAGGGCGATTTATGACCGAGGCTGTGCCAGAAGGAAGAGGCGCTATGTACGCCATACTTGGTGTTGACAGGGAAATTGTGGAAAACACTTGTAAAGAATGTGAAAAATATGGTTTTGTATCTCCAGCTAATTATAACGCGCCAGGGCAAATAGTTATAGCAGGAGAGGCTGACGCGGCGGAAAAAACGGCGGCGGCATTAAAAGAAAAAGGCGCTAAAATGACTGTAAAACTTAATGTAAGCGGACCTTTTCATACAGCGCTTTTAAAACCAGCGAGCGATAAATTAGCCGTTGAACTTGCTCAAATAAAAATTTTGGATATGGATATACCTGTTGTTACAAATGTTACAGGTACTGTTGTTGATAAAAAAGAGCAAATAGTACCTACGCTTATAAAACAGGTTATGAGTCCTGTAAAATGGGAAGAAAGCGTAAATTATATGTACTCTCAAGGTGTTGACACATTTATTGAAATAGGACCAGGAAAAACTTTGAGTGGATTTATAAAACGCACTGTTAAGGGCGTAAAAATATACAATGTTGAGGATATTAAGTCTCTTGATAAAACTCTTAAAGGTTTGGAGGAATTAAAATGTTAAAAGGTAAAACCGCCGTTGTAACAGGGGCAGCAAAGGGAATAGGCAAAGCCATAGCCATAGCTTTTGCTAAAAAAGGCTGTAATATTGTACTTAATTATAGAAATGCTGTATCGGAGGAGCTTATAAAAATTATAGAAGGCTTTGGTGTAAAATGTATTGCTGTAAAAGCGGATGTAAGTAATTTTGACGATGCCGAGAAATTAATTAAAACAGCTAAAGATGAAATGGGCTCGGTTGATGTGCTTGTTAATAACGCTGGAATAACAAGAGATAATCTTGTTATAAGAATGAGTGAAAAGGATTTTGACGATGTAATAAACACAAATTTAAAAGGCGCTTTTAATACAATAAAGCACGCTGGAGGAATAATGCTTAAACAAAAAGAAGGAGCTATTATAAATATATCTTCTGTTGTGGGGCTTATGGGAAATATTGGACAGTTAAATTATGCTGCATCAAAAGCGGGAATTATAGGGCTTACAAAGTCCGCCGCTAGAGAGTTTGCCTCAAGAGGAATTACAGTAAATGCTATAGCGCCAGGTTTTATAACAACCGATATGACAGAAGTGCTTAAAGAGGAGTTTCAAAAAAGGATGATAGACTCTATTCCGCTTAAAAAAGCTGGAACACCAGAGGATGTTGCCGAAGCTGTTGTATTTTTAGCCGAAAACAGATATATAACGGGACAGGTGCTTAATGTAGACGGCGGTATGGTAATGAACTAAAGGAGGAAGACTTGTTATGAAAAGAAGATGCGTTATTACCGGCATGGGTGCTGTAACGCCTTGCGGTAACACAGTTGACGAGTTTTGGAAAAATATTAAAAATGGCGTAAGTGGTATAGATTATATAACTAAATTTGACACAGAAGGACACAAAGTAAAAATAGGTGGAGAAGTAAAAAATTTTAATCCAGAAGAATTTGTGTCTAAAAAAGAAGTAAAAAGAAATGACCTTTATTCTATTTACGCTGTGGCAGCAGCACAAGAGGCTTATGATATGAGCGGACTTAAAGAGGGCGATGTTGACAGCTATCGTTTTGGGGTTATGATAGGCAGCGGTATAGGCGGGCTTATGACTATAAACGAGCAAATTGATAAACTTATAAACAAAGGAGCGTCAAAAGTCTCTCCGCTTTTTGTACCTATGAGTATAAGCAATATGGCGGCAGGCAATGTGTCTATAAGGTTTAACGCCAAAGGAATAAGTGAGAACATAGTTTCGGCTTGCGCTACAGGTACAAGCTCCATAGGAGAGGCCTATGTTAAAATAAGGGATGGTTATCAAGATGTAATGTTCGCTGGAGGCGCTGAGGCATCTATATCTCCTATAGGCGTGGCCGGTTTTGCTAATCTTACAGCACTTACTCAAAATCCAGACCCTAAAAAGGCATGCAGACCTTTTGACAAAAACAGAGACGGTTTTGTAATGGGAGACGGTGCTGGAATAGTTATTATTGAGGAGTTAGAGCACGCTGTTAAAAGAGGGGCAACTATATATGCTGAAATAGTTGGTTTTGGCTCCACAAGTGACGCACATCATATTACAGCACCTAATCCTGACGGAAGCGGCGCGGCTAAGGCCATGGAAATAGCTATTGAGGAGGCTAAAATAACGCCTGCGGACATAGACTATATAAATGCCCATGGAACAAGCACGCCGGCTAATGACAGCGCCGAGACTACGGCTATAAAATTAGCTTTTGGAGAAAAAGCAAAAAATATAGCCATAAGCAGCACAAAATCAATGA
The DNA here is from genome assembly GCA_949743655.1 of uncultured Eubacteriales bacterium. GTDB lineage: Bacteria > Bacillota > Clostridia > Lachnospirales > Anaerotignaceae > Neoanaerotignum_A. The sequence continues at coordinate 1,137 of CATJUP010000141.1, read as the reverse complement.
CAGGACACCTTTTAGGCGCTACAGGCGCTGTTGAGGCTATAGCTACAATAAATGCTATGCGCGATAACTTTGCTCCGCCTACGGTTAATTATGAAACACCTGATGAGGAATGTGACCTTGATTATGTTCCTAATGTGGGAAGAAATATTAATATAAAATACGCTTTGTCAAACTCATTTGGATTTGGCGGGCACAATGCTGTTTTGTGCTTTAAAAAATGGGAGGGCAAATAATGAATTTTAATGATGTGAAAGAGCTTATATCAATTATAGATAAATCAAGTTTTAAAACTTTTGAGCTTTCTATTGACAACTGCCAAATAGTCCGACTTGAGCCGCAGCGCAGGAAGGCCAATGAGCCAAGCCACCGCTGCCGCCACGGCTCCCGCCAGAACGAGAGCCGCCAGCACCCCGACGATAAGGCCAAACGCTCCGCCGCCGAATACCTCCGGCAGGGAAAATTTGAGCGCGCAGCCGCCGTACAGGTAGTACACGCTGTCCCTGCTGGCGGTGGGAATGGTCAAAATGGCGTAGGTGTAGGCCCCTACCAGCATGAATCCGGCCTGTCCCAAGGAGAAAAGCCCTGTAAAGCCATTGAGCAGGTTCATAGAGGAGGCCACCAGCGCGTATACCGCACCCTTTTTCAGTACGGTAAAAAAGGTGGTGTTCTTAATGGGGTCCAAGGTATTTTCCAGCACCACCGCCAAGATCAAAAGGACGGCCACGCACACAAGGGCGATAAAGGCGCCCTTTTTGCTTTTTTTCTCCGTTATCATTCCGTCCACCCCCTTAAACCTTGTCCGTGACCTTCTCACCGAAGAGGCCGGTGGGCTTGACCACCAAGATCACGATGAGAAGGGCAAAGGTGAAGGCGTCGGAAAAGATGCTGAAGGGGGAGCCTTTGATCACGCTCTCGCTCATGCCGATGATGAACGCCCCCCCCACCGCGCCGGGCACCGAACCGATGCCTCCGAATACCGCCGCCACAAAGGCCCGTAGTCCAGGCAGAGCGCCGGAGAGGGGCACGATGGAGGGATAGTTGGTGAAGTAAAGCATAGACCCCACCCCCGCCAAGAAGGAGCCGATGATAAAGGTCATGGAGATGACCGAGTTGATCTTAATACCCATGAGCTGGCTG
>CATJUP010000140.1 GCA_949743655.1 uncultured Eubacteriales bacterium | reverse complement strand
TGTTTGTTGCGTAAACATGAATTGAAATAGTTCAGCCAAAAACTCTTGCACATAATGGTTAAGAGTTAAAGTTCTTTCGCTTCCTTTCTTTCAAGAAAGGAAGAAAAAGAATTACGTATTATTTTTTTATATGGTTAGCAAAAACAATTATCATTAAAGTGGTTATTAAAAACAATATAACCAAAATAACAGCTATAAATTTAAAAGTCACAGCCATTTAATACCTCCGATTAAATTATAAGCATTATAGCTTATCGATCATTTCTTTCATATAAGCGCCCATAGAGTTAGTTTTGTTTATCGCATCATCCATGCTGTTGCCTTTTACGCCGTAATATATTTTTATTTTAGGTTCTGTTCCAGAAGGTCTTACACACACCCAATCACCATTTTCAAGCGTGTAGTGCAGCACATTTGATGCTGGAAGAGTATTTTTCTCAGTTTCGTTTGTAATTATATTTTTAAACTCGTCTTTTGTGTAGTCTCTTAACCACATTACATTGTTTCCTAAAAAGTCTTTAGGCGGTTCTTTTCTTAAAGAGTCCATTATATATTTTATTTTCTCAACACCCTCAATACCTTTAAGTGTTATAGATGTAATTCCCTCGCGGTAGTAACCATACTTTTGGTAAAGCTCTATAAGACCGTCATAAAGAGTTTTTCCCTGTTGTTTGTAAAAAGCTGTAAGCTCCGCTATAAGCATTGATGCCACAACAGCATCTTTGTCCCTTGCGTATGTGCCCGAAAGACAACCATAACTTTCTTCAAAGCCAAAAACATATGAATAATCGTTGTTTTCCTCAAACTGTTTTATTTTCTCTCCTATATATTTAAAGCCAGTAAGTACATCAAATAATTTAACTCCATATTCAGCCGCTATTGGTCTAATCATTTCGGTTGTTACTATTGTTTTAATAACAGCGCCGTTAGCTGGCAATATTCCCTTAGCTTTTCTTTGAGAGAGAACATAGTTTGTAAGTAAGGCTCCAGTCATGTTTCCAGTAAGTATTATATACTCACCTTTAGAATTTTTAACAACAACACCTACACGGTCACAGTCGGGGTCTGTGCCTATTATAACATCAGCGCCAACTTCTTTAGCTAATTTTATAGCTAAAACAAACGCTTTTGGATCTTCTGGATTAGGGTATCCAACTGTTGAGAAATTTTTGTCAGGGAGCTCTTGTTCTGAAACGACATACACGTTTTTAAAACCGATTTCGTCAAGCACACGCCTTACAGGCAAATTGCCAGTGCCATGTAAAGGTGTATAAACTATTTTAAGCTCTTTAGCTAAAGCGCTTACAATTTCAGGATTAAGTGATTGTTCTTTAACTTTTTTGATATACTCATCATCAACTTCTTTACCTATAGTAATATATAAGCCTTTATTTACAGCCTCATCATAATCCATTGTTTTTACTGACGATATATCAACAGCGTTTACTTTTTTTATAATTTCCTCATCGCGCGGAAAAGGTACTTGACCCCCATCTTGCCAATAAACTTTGTATCCGTTATATTCCGGCGGGTTGTGGCTTGCTGTAACAACAACTCCCGCTGTGCAACCCAAATGTCTTACAGCAAATGATAACTCTGGCGTTGGGCGCAAAGATTCAAAAACATATGCTTTTATTCCATTTGCGCAAAGAGTAAGTCCTGTTTTTTTTGCAAATTCTGGAGACATGTTTCTGGAATCATAAGCTATAGCCACACCCATGTTAGCGCCTTTAGTATTGTTTTGTATAATATAGTCAGCTAAGCCCTGTGTAGCTTTACCTACTGTATAAATATTCATGCGGTTTGTTCCAGCGCCTATTATGCCTCTAAGACCTCCTGTGCCAAATTCTAAGTCTTTATAAAATCTCTCTTTTATTTCTTTTTCATCAGAGAATATAGCTTTTAACTCTTCTTTTGTTTTAGCGTCAAAATACGGGCCGTTAGGCCAGTTTTCATATTTTTGTTTGTAATCCATAATATTACCCCCTAATTTAAAAATCTATATTTACTCTTTTATCTGGTCCGTCTATTAAAACATTTTGTTCTTTTACGTTACCAGAACTATCTTCGGCAGATATATTGTGCTCACCATACTCAAGCCGTGCCATAATAGGGGATACCCCTTTATATTCCCCATCAATATATACTTTTAGCCAACTTGGATTGGTATAAACTGTAAGACTACCATAATTAATATTGCTTGAGGTATTATTGTCACTATTATTGTTATTGTCAGTATTTTTGTTAGTATTGTTGTTTATATTATTGTTATTTACAGTGTGTGTGCGCTCTTTTTCAAGCTCTATTTTTAAATTGGCGTCTTGTTTGGTACAGTTTGCCATTACATAAAAATCTTTATATCCGCTTGATTTAATAAGAACTTGATAAATGCCTTTATTTACAGCTATTTCGGTAGTATTTTCGGGATACTCAATTCCATTTAAAAATACCTGATATGTGTCGGCATTTACATTTAATATTATTTTAGTGTCTCCTATCATATTTAAAATGTCTAATTCAGTATTTTTTAAAGCCGTTATGTTTATTTGTGTTTCGTATTGTTCTATATTGTCGCCATTAATTGATATTGAATGTTCTCCCTCTAAAAGTGGTATTATAAAATCTTCAATATCTTCTATTTTTTCGCCATCTATTTCAATACTTATGTTTTCAACTGTATCAGCATTTTTAATAACAATGTATCCATGTGATTTTTCTACTCTAAAACCAAAAACTGTACTGCCAACACCGCAAATAGTAACAATGTCATATTTATCAATATCGCCAGGATATATATTTGAGGATTTATAATGAAACAAAGTATTGTCGTTATATTCAAATAGCTGATTGTTATAATTAATTTTTTTGCTGTCAATATCAATATCTATACCTGTAATGTCTTTATAACTAAAAGAGTTTTCTGGAAAAGTTATTTCCTCGGCATATCCGCTTTCGGAGTATTTTACAGATATTAAATCTCCAGCCGAAATATCAAAAATCGACATTTTGTTATTATCTTTTCCTATTACGGGAGTGCTTGATGATATACTAATATCAAATTTATTTTGAGAATAGCAATCTTTCACGCGCATATTAGCTGTATTTTTAATTTCAATAATTCCGCATGAAATTGTGTTTGTTTTATTATTATTATTTTGTATTGAATTGTTGTTTGTATCTGTTAAATTGTTGGGGTTATCAATATGTGTTTGGTCTGTATATTCATTTTTTGGCGCGCTTGTGTTAATCATTTTAGAAATAGCAAAACAACTTAACATTATAAAAAGCACGCAAAGTATTATAATTAATATTGCCACTGCTTTATTCATTCCAAATACTTTTGGCTCTATATTTGAGCGCTTTTTAAGAACTCTTACTTGTTTTTGAACAGCGTCAATACGCCTTGTAGCGCCAAAATCATTATCCTGTTTATCAAAGTTATAATTTTTCATGGCATACCACCTTTAAATAAAGTTTATTATTAAGTATATTTTATTATTATTTTACTAAAAGAGCAAGCGTAAATAAAAAACAGTCAAATACTATTAATAACTTGTTATATACATTAGATTATTGTGCCGCCTAAAATGCAATAGTCGTTGTCATAAACAACAATGGTTTGTCCAGGCGCAGGGGCTCTTTGCGGCTCGTCAAAAACACACTTTATACCATTATTATAAGGCTCAATAATACAAGGGGCTTTTTTGTGCGCATAACGTATTTTAGCCTCTGCTCTTATAGGTCTATTTATGTTTTCAATAGCCATATAATTTATGTTTTCGGCATAGACTTCTTTTTTAAAAAGCTCAGCATTATCGCCAAGAGTAACCTCGTTTTTATCGGCGTTTATTTTTGTAACAAACATATGTTTGTTAAATGATACGCCTAAGCCTTTTCTTTGACCTATAGTATAGTTTATTATGCCTTTGTGTTTTCCTATGATATTGCCTAATGAGTCAACATAATTTCCAGGGGGATAAACATTACCAGTGTAGTTTTGAATAAAAGTGGAATAATCGCCATTTGGTATAAAACAAATTTCTTGGCTGTCTGGTTTTTTGGCACTTATTATTTTAGCTTTATCAGCTATTTCTCTTACTTGTGTTTTGGTGTAATCTGCCAATGGAAAAAGTGTTTGTTTAAGCTGAGACTGAGTTATATAGCTTAACATATATGATTGGTCTTTTTTTAGATCGTTACCTATTTTAATACAAAAACGTCCTGTTTTAGGATATACGGATATTTTAGCATAATGACCAGTGGCTATAAAATCAGCTCCTATTTGTTCTTTAAAATCAATAAGCGAACTAAATTTTATATGTCTGTTGCATATAACACATGGATTTGGTGTTCTGCCAGACATATATTCGGATACAAAATATTTTTTTATTTTATTATCAAACTCATTTTTACGGTCAATAATTATGTGTTTTATGCCTAAAAATTTACACACTTCGGCTGCTTCATATGCTGTGTTTTGGTCATCATTGTAATTAACTATTGTAACGCCATAAACGTCATAACCCTCTTTTTTTAACATATATGCGGCTGTGGAACTATCTACACCACCAGACATACCAAATACTACTTTTTTACACATTATTTATACCTCCGAATATTTTTAAGTGTCGAACACATAATAATTAAAACAATATTTTAAATATTGATTAGACATATAAAAATCACTTAATTTTTATTTTATAGACATAATATTAGCACTAATAAAAAATAATTTCCACAAAAAAATAAATAAAAAATTGTTGTTTAAAGGGTAATTATAGTGTATGATATAACTATATGTCGTATACTGTTATGTGAACCCTGATATTTGTTGTATGACATAGTATTCAAAATTTGAACGATAAAGTATATAATAACCAAATAAGCATTTGTATAATGGATTATTATTTTATCGCAGGGAATTTAAAAATTAAAAATATTAAAGAGACTAACGAGGTGGTAATTTTGGAATTCAAAGAACGTCTTAAATTTCTTAGAAAAGAAAGAAAACTTACTCAAAGCGCTTTAGGTAGTATATTGAATTATGGATATACAGCTATATCCAATTATGAATCTGGAAGAAATGAGCCATCAATTACAGATTTAAAGAAAATAGCTGAATTCTTTGATGTGTCTATGGATTATCTACTTTGTGTAAACGATGTGAGAAATCCTTATGTTGAGAGAGATTACCCTGAACGATTTAATGAAATTAAGAACATATATACAATGCTTGATACTGAAAAGAGAACACTTATGGAAGAGTTTATGCGTTATCTTTTAGAAAAACAAATAAAAACGCTTTCAAATGCAAAACAGCAACTTAGAGTAGCTCAAAATACTGTGCCTTATAAATCTAAAGATGATAATAAATAGATTTTAATGTTTTATAAATTTATTATTTAATCTAATTATGGGTATTTACTTAAAATGA
>CATJUP010000139.1 GCA_949743655.1 uncultured Eubacteriales bacterium | reverse complement strand
ATTTATTTTTTAATATAATATTTATTAATTCATATAGTTTATGATATAATAGTTTTATATTATTTTACATAATACTGTATTATTATATACACTAACTGCCATTTTAAAGGAGACAATATAAAATGATTACAAGGCTCGATAGCGAAATAGAACAGTTTTTTACAAAATTTAGTAAATATGATTATTTAGATGATAATTTGCTTACAGAGCTTATTGATAAAACACGTATAGCTTTTGACTTAGATGTTGTATATATAATTCGACCTTTAAAAAACAGTAATAAATTATATATATCCCATTACAGCTCTAAAGACCCTTATTATAAACCTAACTACTCACAATTATCAAAAAATGATTGTGATTTATATTCAACATTATACAAAAACGGCTTAATTTGTGACGATATACAAAATCAAAAAAATGTTCTGCACTATGGTTTTATAGACAATGATTTTTATATGGGCTCTTTGGTATTTAAAAGCGACTCCAAAAAAAATTGGTCTTTAGAAGAACGCGAAACAATAAAAAAGCTCGGAAATATTATTAAAATATATATTATAAGTCAAAAAAACGAAGAGAGTCAAGAGAGTGATACACTTCCTGTTAAAAAAGCCTTATCCGCTATTGAAAGTATTTATCATCGCATATATGTTGTATCTTTAAGCAAAAACTATTATCAAAAATTGCAGTCAAAAGATAATAAAATCTCTTTTGTGCCTGTTAGCGGAAAATATACCGATTTGGTAAACAAGTATATAAATAATTTTATTGAGCCAAAATTTAGAGAAGACGCCTCTTTTAGACTTAGCATTGACTATATATTATCAAACATAAATACCGAGGAGCGCAGTTTTGGTATTGATTATTCTCAAACAATAAACGGACACACATATTGGTACAGAATATCAATAGTGCTTGTTGATATGAACAGCGATAACACCAAACCCGAACATGTACTTTTTACAGTTAAGGATATTACAACAATAACTGGTGAAAGAACAATGAACGAAATTGCTTTTTCACTTATACGCCGTCAATATATACGCATAGGTCTTATAAATCTTAACAAAGATACAATGGTAACATTGCAGTCAATAGTAAGCGAGCTTGATGACGGCAAAGCATTTGCCCAAAGTTACAGCAAGGCTTTTAATGATATAGTGTTAAAACGTATACTTCCTAAATTTAGAAAAAAAGCCATTGATACAATGTCTGTAGAAAACCTCAAAACCAAATTTGACTCTGGAGAACAGTTTATAGAGTTTTTCTGCAAAGAGACAATAAATGATAAAGATATATGGGTACACATGTGGCTTACGCCAACTGATGATTATACTCCAGAAAATGCGCGTGTAATGTGGTATGTAAGAAATGTATTTAAGGAACAAACCAAACCAACAACATATACTGATAACGTGCTTAAAATAAGTTCCGAAATATCGTTTTCATCAAGCAATGAAAAACAATATTGTATGTCCGCTTTATCTGACAGCTACTTTTATTACAAATTTGATGTAAGCGGCGATGAACTTATAAAAGAAAGTTTCTCAAATACTGATTTTAACATTATAGACAATATAAATGACGATATTTATCCTATATCATTCGGCACATTTATTAAAAAATGGCGTGAGGTATATCATCCTGTTTTTGACACAAAGTTAGATGAGGATATATTTACAATAGAAGAGCTCAAAAACGCTTTTGATAAAAACGAGCGCATAATAGAAGTGGAGCTTAAACAAACCCCTCCTAAAAACAGCAAAGAGTCCGAGTTTATAAAAATATGTGTATTCCTCTCTCAAGATAACATTACAAAACACATAATAGCACTTGTTGTGTATAAAGATATTTCTGAAAAGAGAAAAAATGAAATTCAGGCTAAAATGGCTATGAGAGACGCTTACGAATTAGCTAACAGGGCAAGCAATGCCAAAAGTGAGTTTTTAAACCATATGAGTCATGATATACGTACTCCTATGAACGCTATTATAGGTATGACAGCTATAGCAAGCACTCATATAGACAACAAAGAAAGATTACTTGATTGTCTTCAAAAAATAACAATGTCGTCCAAACATCTTTTAGCGCTTATAAATGAAGTTTTGGATATGTCTAAAATTGAGTCTGGTAAAATTGATTTATCCGAAGAGGAATTTAATCTTTCCGACTTAATAGATAACCTTATATCAATGGTACGCCCTTTGGTAGCACAAAAACATCACAACCTTGAAACACATGTAAATAATATTGAGCACGAAAAAGTTATAGGCGACTGTTTGCGCATTCAGCAATCGTTTGTAAACTTTATGAGCAATGCCATAAAATATACCCCTGACGGCGGAAAAATAAAACTTTCAATATCCGAAAAACCTTGTCACAACTCACATTTAGGCTGCTATGAGTTTATTTTTGAAGATAATGGAATAGGAATGTCTCCAGATTTTATACAGCATATATTTGAGCCATTTACAAGAGACAACAATAAAATGGTCAATAAAATTAACGGAACAGGTCTTGGAATGGCTATAGCCAACAACCTTGTGAAAATGATGAACGGCAACATAAAAGTTGAGAGCACATTAGGCATTGGCTCCAAATTTACTGTAACAATATATCTTAAACTTCAAAATACCAATGAAATCTCATTTGACGAGTTTATTGACATACCTGTGCTTATAGTTGACGATGATGAGGACACATGTATAGCCGCTTGTGAAATTTTAAAAGAAATGGGAATAAACGGCGAGTATGTTTTAAACGGAAAAGAAGCTATAGAAAAAATAACAGAACATCATAATAAAAATAACGATTACTTTTCTGTTATAATAGACTGGAAAATGCCTGACATGGATGGCATACAAACAACAAAAGAAATAAGAAAAAAAGTTGGTGACGAAATTCCTATAATTATAATATCCGCTTATGATTGGTCTGATATTGAAATAGAGGCAAGAAGAGCTGGCGCCAATGCTTTTATAGGAAAACCATTGTTTAAATCAAGATTTGTTTATTTGTTCCATGATTTAATGAACAAAGATGATGAAACAGTTGCCGAAAGTTTGGTTGGCGATATATCTCACAATAATTTTAAGGGTAAAAGAATTTTGCTTGTTGAAGACAATGAGTTAAACGCCGAAATCGCCACCGAAATATTACAAATGTCAGGGCTTGATGTTGAACATGCCGAAAATGGTCAAGTGGCTATTGATATGTTCAGTACATCTCAACCATATTATTATGATTTAATATTTATGGATATACAAATGCCTATAGTAAATGGTTATGAGGCTACAAGAGCTATAAGAGCACTTAAACATCCAAATGCCAAAACTATTCCTATTGTGGCTATGACGGCTAACGCTTTCGCTCAAGATGTACAAATGGCGCTTGGTTCGGGAATGAATGAGCATATAGCTAAACCTCTTGATTTTAACCAGCTTGTAAAAACACTAAACAAGTATTTATAATTCAAAAACCTTGAGGTATTTTATTCTCAAGGTTTTTAAGTTTTAAACCAACTTTTTATTTTTATTGTTCTTTATATTTATTTGTGTTATAACATAGCTTATCAGTAATTTCGCTTACGCGAAATCCAGCGGCACAGCCGCTGTTCGGACTTCTTTCCGGTACTTAGTAGGAAGCTGCCGAAACGGCTAACCTTAGTTTAAGTTTAGGTTGCCCTTAACCTTCCAAAGTTAATGAGGGTAACTTTTTTATTACTTCTTATTTATGTAAGAAAGTAAGGCTAACAAAACAATTTCTGATGTTAATGCTATCATTAACGCTTCGTATACTGTCATTGACATCGCCTGTGAACCGCGAAGAAAACGCGGCGGCATAGTAAAACTATGCCGTTTTTGCGCAAGCAAAAATTCTTTGATACTTCCCTAACTAAAAAGAGGTTAGCCATCCCTCACGACTCTCATAAACATATTTTAATTCTACTATTTATTTTTTGCAACATTATATTTTCCGTCAAATTTTGGTATATTAGTTATTATATCAATTTTTTTAATTTGAGTAAAAAATCAAATTAGTGATAGTATCGCCTTGCCACTAAAAGCGTGGGCAAAAGGCGGATGGTGTGTGAGGCGGAATTCGCCCTTCAAGACTCCGATATTTCCGCCTCCCACGGGTTTAAATCATTTGTTTGTAAGTGTTTTTTTATTTTCTGTCAAGTTTTGGTACATAGTCATTAATTCCGCCACACACTCTCTTTCGGTAAGCCATGTGGTTTTTTTATTTTCGTTTGTTTTTGTAAAACCATAAGCCTCCATAACCGCTCTGTCGTTTTGTTGGTGGGCTTTGCGTAATTCTGGCGGCATTGTAAGCTCGTCATACAAATCAGCCAAAGAGCTGTCAGGATACAGTGCTCTCGCGTCAAGTATGCTTTGTGCTGTTTTCTCAATTTTTTCTTTCTGTTTTTCTGTTGGGTTACACCATGGAAAATTGTTGTATACTATATCTTTTGAATAACGATACCGCATTTCTAATCGTCCACATACAGCCCTAACCCATGCCATATGCACATTAGACGTTAAAATGCCAAAATGATACAATGTAGCTTTCGGTATAATATGCACTGAGTCCGAAGAAAGAACATTACTATCCATAAAGCCTATTGGTATATATTTTCTTTTTTCCGATGATACTCTCGGTATTAACAAGTAGTTTGTTTTTGGCATATTTTCAACGTGAAATCGTGTAGGTTTATCAGCTAATTTTATT
>CATJUP010000138.1 GCA_949743655.1 uncultured Eubacteriales bacterium | reverse complement strand
CCTTTTTAGGTAGTCAATCCCTATGTGCTGCATGATTCTCAATGCTTCCAATATCTGCGCCCCCATATCTTCTGTCAATGAATACTCAACATGAAGGGGGTAGCCCTCAAAAGATTTCTTTTCAACAAAGCCGTAGTCAATCAGTTCTTTCAAATGCTCCAACAGCATTTTTTGTGTAATTCCGTCTATATCTTTTTCCAGCTTTGCAAGGGAAGTAGCCCCTAAACGTAGCCGCCATAATATAATCGGCTTCCATTTCCCCTTTATCATGTCATGCACAAGTTCTAAAGGACAGGTATATTCTGTACGCATTTTCATTAGCAAAACCTCCTCGATTTGCTATTATACGCACGATTGCATAATTCGACAACTGATTCTTTAAGCACTTACACATAAAGCCAATTTTTTCCCCAATTCAAAAGCACTGTGACAATCTATAGGGAATTGCTCTTTTCTTATTACTGCCTTATGGTCTGCATTAAAATTTGAAGCTGCATATTTTGAATAATCGTCAAACTGATAGCAATCAGACGAAATGATATATTCTGAAATCCCATTTAGAAGCTGCAAGTAATTTTTGTTGTTTTCAAAAATATATTTATAGCCAAACGATTCAATCATTTCATGTGGCAATCCCATAGTATAAATAAAACCAGAATGTATTACACCCGTAAAATTAGTACGTTCTGCTGAATCATAAGAAAGATTTGCAAATATTAAACGCTCCATAAATGACTTCATTTCTCCCGTAATATTACCTAAGTAAATTGGGGAGCCAATTATCAAAATATCACTTGATAAAACTATCTTTAGCACTTCTGTCAAATCGTCTTTCATTGTACAATATCCATTAAGTTCACTTTCCAATTTTTTGCAGGCAAAACAACTACAGCAGCCCTTAAAATCTAAATCATAAAGGTGAATCAATTCTGTTTTTGCGCCGATAGACGCTGCCCCCTCAAGAGATTTCTTTAGGAGAGTAGCTGTATTCCAGTTTTTTCTTGGACTGCCGTTAATTGCGATTGCTTTCATAAAGAGTTTCCTTTCTATTTACATTCAAAGAATATTTGTTATAATTTTAGTATAGCTTTAAGATACAAAAATACAAGTACACACATTTTTGTGCCCTAAATGGTGGTGGTAAAATGAGTGATGATAGTTTGTATGATGGCTCTTGTGAAGTTGTGAGTGCTCTTAATCTTCTTAGTGGTCGTTGGAAATTACCGATTTTATGGAAATTATCTTATGGAAACATACGCTACAATGAATTAAAAAGACAGGTTCATGGTATCACTAATATTATGTTGACTCGCTCGCTACAAGAATTAGAAGCACATGGTTTAGTTACTCGTATTCAGTATTCAGAAATTCCCCCTCATGTAGAATATGGTTTAACACAAGCCGGATTGAAATTAGTTCCGGCATTACAAGAGCTAAAAAAATGGGGTGAAGAACAAGCCATTCTTGAAAGGCAATTACATTCTTCTAAAAAATGAACCGCAATACTCAATGATTTCCTTGTCAATACAGGAATGAGAGAGTTTCCACGGTGCTTGTCTTTTGGTCTTTGGTTCGGAATAGTGTGGTGCTGGCGGTCTATCTCTTGTTTTCGGTTGCTTGCTTCTTTACCGTACATAAGCATTCCTTCCTTTCTTGAAAGAAAGGAAGCAAAAGAACTAAGTGTTTTTGGCTAAACTGTCTTAACTTTATTTTGTTAGGAAAAACGTTAGTTTTTCATATAAAGTTTATTTACGCTTGCGGAAATTGCTTGAAAATTTAAGAAAGCGAGAAAAGTTTTTTTCAAAAAAATAAAAGCCCAACAATATTGGGCTAATATTTATGAGCAGGTCTATAAGCCGGGTTCTGTATTAAACAGTCATCTATCTTGGTATGTTGTCGCCAACATCATCATGCGGTCATATCAAAGCGGAACGAGCAATTCCATGTGCTTTACTCAGACCTTGCTTCAGACGGGGTTTACAGAGCCTTTTCTGTTACCAGAAAAGCGGTGAGCTCTTACCTCACCTTTCCACCCTTACCTGTAAAACAGGCGGTTTATTTCTGTTGCACTTTCCTTAAAGTCGCCTTTACCGGTCGTTAACCGGCGTCCTGCTCTTTGAAGCCCGGACTTTCCTCCCCTTTTAAAGGGCGACTGTCTGACCTACTCATGAATAAAAATTTTAGCATATAAAACATTTTATGTCAAACATTAAATACACTTCCACCAACAAATTCTTTTAAAAGTGAGTTATTAGGTATAGCCTCTGTTCCAGCACATAAAAAGTAATCAAGGAATTTTATAATTCTGTTCGCTGTAACATACTCTGGCATTGATTTGTCTATTTTATAAAGCAAAGGAACTATAAATGCTTTAAGTACACTAAGCTCATAAACTGTAGCAGAGTTAAAAATAACATCGGCTGTTTCTTGATATGGGAAAATATAATTTTGTTCCCCTCGCCTTACACTTGGCCATGAGTCTATTGTTCTTTCAGCAGAATTTCCTCTAAATTTAAAATCTCTTACAATTCTTCTTATAAGTCTACTGTCTGATGTTGATATACAGTTATGTGCGTCAATATTAAGCTGTGTCATAGGGCTTACAAATATTTTAAATTTATTCTCATCTAATATACCTTTTGTAAGCTCGGTGTTAAGCCCATGTATACCCTCAATAACAACAATTTCGTTTTTGTGCAATTTAAGCGTTCTTCCGTCTATACGTCTTTTGCCAGTAACAAAATTATAAGAAGGTATAATCACTTCCTCACCAGCTATAAGTCCATTTATGTCATGATTAAATTTTTCAAGGTCAAGAGCCGCCAAACTTTCAAAATCTGGTCTTCCGTCAGCGTCAAGAGGCGTTCTGTCTCGGTCTAAAAAGTAGTCGTCAATACCTATAGCATGAGGTTTTATGCCATTTGCTCTCAACTGAACACATAATCTTTGGGCAAAAGATGTTTTACCCGAAGAAGATGGACCCGCTATAAGCACTACTTTTAATTTTTCAACTCTATCAGTTATTTGGTCAGCTATATTAGCTATTTTTTTCTCGTGCAAAGCCTCGTTTACTCTTACAAGCTCCTCAAAACCGCCTTCAGCTATAATGTCGTTTAAGTCTGCTACGCACTTAACATCCATAAGTTTACACCATTTAAGACGTTCCATAAAAACTGACGATATTTTCTCAAAATTATCATATGTTTCAGGAGAGTGAGGACTTTTTTCTGAAGGCATTCTAAGTAAAAATCCATTCTCATAAAGCGAAATATCAAAAACTTTTAAAATCCCTGTAAAAGGAAGCATATATCCATAATAATAATCATAAAAATCATCCAATTTGTATACACTTACATACGAAATTCTTCTGTAAGCAAGTAGTCTTGCTTTGTCTTCCATTCCATATTTTGACGCTAACTCTATAGCCTCGTCAGTAGTTACCATAAGCCTTTTTATAGCCATATTGGCGTCTATAGTTTTTTGCATTTCTTTTTTTACTTTATCAACAAAACTTTGGTCTATTTCTGTTTTGTCACTATATACCTCACAGTATAAATTTCCATTTATCGAGTGCTCTATATATACTTTTGTTTCTATTCCAAACAAATCCTTTATAGCTTTTACCATTACAAAAGAAAGCGTTCTTGAGTACACCCTAAGTCCATCTTTGTCTGTAATGTCAATAAAATCAATATCCATACTTCTTTCTATTTTATTGCCAAGCTCATAAAGAATGTTTCCGCTTTTAGCCAACATTATGTCTGTTTCGTAATATTTATTATAGTCTTTGGCAATATCATATATATATGTACCCTTTTCAATCTCCAATTTATCTTTTCCATTTACAGTTACAAAAACTTTGTCACTCATATTCCGCTCGCTCCTTTAAAATTATAACTTATAAAACACTTGCCCACATACAGCGCTTTCAATAACATTAACGCCATTAGCCAAAGTAGAAATATATTTGCTTAAAACCGGCACTATTATATTTTCTGTGGCATAATGAGTAGCGTCTATAAGACATATACCCATTTCAAGTGCCTTTTGTGCGTCATGAAATTTTACATCAGCAGTTATATAAACGTCACATTTATTGGCATGTGCCTCTTGTATAAACTCAAACCCCGAGCCAGTACACAAACCAACTTTTTTAACTATTTTTTCTTTGTTCCCTGTTATTGTAACAAATTCGGTATTTAGCTTTGTTTTAACAAATAAAGCAAAATCATTAAAAGTCATACCGTTTTTTAATGTTCCCATTCTTCCCAACCCATTAGGCAAACCATTTTGTTCACAGTCAACTGCTAAAGGCTCTATATTTTCCAATCTTAGTGTGTTAGCCAACACATCGTTTGTTCCGCCAAAAGCCTTATCAAGATTGGTGTGCATAGCATAATGGTTTATGCCATTTTCTATAAGCATTAATATTTTCTCACCTGTATATGACAAATCATTTACACTTTTTATAGCGCCAAATATGAGTGGGTGATGAGTTATTATTATATCCGCTTTTAAATTAATAGCCTCATCAATAACATCATTTGTAACATCAAGCGCAATGAGCGCTGTTTTTATATCTCTGTTGACCCGCCCAACGAGCAACCCTGGATTATCCCAGTTTTCGGCTAAATATAGCGGCGCTTTATTCTCAAGTATCTTAATAAGCTCATGGCATTTCATATATATCCAAAACCTCCTTAGCCAAACACAGCTTATGTTTTATATAATTAATACTTTCGTCATTTTTGTTTGTTTTTGATATTATATTGTTATATTTATTTATCTCACTCAAAACATAATCTTTTAAAACAGGCGCTTTTTTATCAATAAGTTTTTTCCCAAAAACATATGATATTTCATCGTTGTTATAACTCTCTTTTCCTTTTAATGCACTTATTATGTTATAATATTTCCCGCCTTCAAAAATTAGAGCCTCATCATGTATAAAAAAGCCAATATTATGTATTGTTTTACGTACATCGGCTATATCCCTTTGAGGCTGTAAAACAATTTGTTTTGCTGTGTTTATCTTTTTGATGCCTTTTTTTAGTATGTCACAAATCAAAATTCCACCCATACCAGCTATAATAATGGTATCAACCTCATTTTGCTTCAAAGGTTCAAGCCCATTGCCCAAACGCGTTTCAATAATACCATTAAGAGCATAATTATTTATGTTGCTCTCTGCTTTATTTAAAGGTCCTTTGTTTATGTCGCACGCCACAGCTTTATTTATACGTTTGTTTAAAGCCAAAAAACAAGGTATATATCCATGGTCTGTGCCAATATCGGCTATTGTTTTGTACATAACAAAACTGGCTATAGCTTTAAGTCTGTTTGAAATTTCCACAATTACTCACCTTTGTAATTTAGATATGCTGTTTTAGTCTCTTCATCCCATTTTAATTTATCATCAGGTATACCTAAAACATATCCTATATCACTTAAACTTAAAAATGTTTTTCCATACTTTAACTCCATAGGCGTTTTAAGAGGGATTTTATTGCCGTTTATAGTCATACTGCTTTCTTCCTCTTTAAACGCCATTGTACGGCTTCCCATTATTACGCTTACAGTTTTACTTTCTTCATTCCATGATATTATAGCACTTTTAGTCAAACTTTCCAAAACATATCTCAAAGAGAGCATTACATACCCATTTGAGTTAATGTAAGCATTTTGTTCTTTAGAATCAATAGCTACTGTTTTGTCATTTTTTCTGTCTTCAATATTTACCATAGTTGAACTTTCTACAGTAAAAAACTCATCATCAAAAATAATGTACTTTTGAGAAAAATTAGAGTCATCATAATTATATGTCTCTCCAAAAGCGTTATCAGGGTACTCTGCGCTCTCTTCTGTAACAAGCTCTAAAGGATAACTTCCTTTTGGCAAAGAACCGTTTAAATACATCTTTACATTACTCAGTCTTATTGTCATAGGCTCTGTGGAGCTTTCGGACTTAATACTTATTTTTATTATTCCGTCCTCAGATGATACTTTGTCAATTTTTCCATTTCCAGTTTCAACATTATATGTAACCCCATCTTCAAAAGAGACATATTTACATCTTAAATATATATTTTTTCCTTTTTTAATAGCTCCCGTGGCTGACTCTTTTATTAAAATATCATCAGCATTTACCTGTCTTATACCAGCTTTTACTTTAACACCAGCTAAAGCTGTAGCCGAAATATTAAAAGACAAAACGCATACAAGCACCACTAAAAATAATTTTCTCAATTTTGAACACTCCCTTATTTTTCCTTATATCTCTATTTGCCAAAACAGGCTACCAAAACCTCACGCCTCGGCAGCCATGCTAAATTATTCAATAAAATCTTTAAGTTTTTTACTTCTGCTTGGGTGTCTGAGTTTTCTCAGCGCCTTTGCCTCAATTTGTCTTATCCTCTCTCTTGTTACTTTAAACTCACGTCCTACTTCCTCAAGTGTTCTTGCTCTTCCATCATCAAGACCAAACCTAAGTCTAAGTACTTTCTTCTCTCTATCAGTAAGTGTATTAAGCACGTCTTTTAACTGTTCTTGAAGTAAAGTATAAGCGGCTGCATCTGAAGGTGCTGGTATGTCGTCATCTGGTATAAAATCACCTAAATGACTGTCTTCTTCCTCACCTATAGGTGTTTCAAGTGATACAGGCTCCTGCGCTATTTTCATTATCTCGCGCACTTTATCAACGGGCATAAGCATTTCTTTAGCAAGCTCTTCGGCACTTGGCTCACGCCCAAGCTCTTGAACAAGCTGTCTTGAAATTCTTATAAGTTTATTTATTGTCTCAACCATATGCACGGGTATCCTTATAGTTCTTGCCTGGTCGGCTATAGCCCTTGTTATGGCTTGTCTTATCCACCATGTTGCGTAAGTGCTAAATTTGTATCCTTTATTATAATCAAACTTTTCAACAGCCTTAATAAGCCCCAAATTTCCCTCTTGTATAAGGTCAAGAAAAAGCATTCCACGCCCAACATATCTTTTAGCTATGCTAACAACAAGCCTTAAATTTGCCTCCGCTAATTTCTTTTTGGCAAATTCGTCGCCATCCTCCATTTTTTTTGCTAACTCTATTTCCTCATCAGCACTTAAAAGCGGTACTTTACCTATTTCTTTAAGGTACATACGTACAGGGTCGTCGATATTTATTCCTTCAGGAAGTGAAATGTCTATTTCCTTTTCGATGTCTTCTTCAATGTCCATTATACCGAGAACGTCTATTCCCTGTGACTCAAAATACTCATAAATTTTGTCTATCTGGTCTGCCTCTAACTCGATTTCTCCCAGATAGTCCATAATTTCTTTGTACTCAAGCACATTTTTCTTTCTTTTCGCCATAGCAACAAGCTCTTTAAGGCGTGTAAGAAGTAAAGCCTCGTCTCCTGCCTTCATTTAAACCTTCCTTTCGCTTCCCCTTATTACGCACCGTTTTTTAGCGGTGGAAACTACAGTTTAAACTCAAAGTTCTCAATTTGTTTTTTTAAGTTTAAAGCCTCCTGCACTTCTTCAATAGTTGACGCATTTGATGTTATATAATCTATATTAGCTTTTTTAATAATTTTAATTTCTTCATTAACAGCTTTAACTATGCTGCCCATGTCTTCAAATTTCGTATTTAACACAAAAATATTAGCAGCTATTTTTTGTTTATCAGGCTCCGTAAATATATTTACAGCCTCTGACGGTTCTGGTCTTTTTCCTTCAATCACGCAATTATAAACATAACTCAAAATCTGTGAAAACACATCATTTCTTAATTCCTCAGGTTTTAATATTTCCATTACACGTGTACAAATCTCACTTTTTGAAGCGCATAAATAAATTAACTCTTTTTGTGCCTCAAAAGCGCCTTTTGTGTTGCTTAGTTTTTCGATATTGTTTACCTGTGAATAATTACGTATTCGTTTTTTTTCACTTTCTTTTTTAAAGTCCATGTTTTGCTTTTTATATATATTTAAAACTTCTTCTTCAACAGCTTTTTGAGAAACGCCTGTTTGTTCAGATACTTTCTGAGCATAAAGCTCTCTTTCAACTGGTGATGAAAGTTCCGAAATCATATTGGCGGCTTCTTTTGTAAAGTCCATTTTACGCTCCATATCATTAAGGTTATACAACTTTTTAGCGCAATTTATTTTAAAATCCATATAACCAACAGCATTTAAAACAAGTTTTCCAAATTCTTTAGAGCCATTTTGTTTAATATACTCATCAGGGTCTTTTCCGTTAGGTACTTGTAATACTTTTACTTTTAAACCTCCGTCTACAAGTATTGGTATAGCTCTAAGCGCTGCTTTTTCTCCAGCTTCGTCACTATCAAAAACAAGTATCACATCTGATGCGTATTTTTTTAAAAGCATAGCATGCTCTTTTGAAAAAGCTGTTCCTAATGAAGCCACCACATTTTTAAATCCAGCTTGATATATAGTTATCATGTCCATATATCCTTCAACAATTATAATTTCTTTTTTCCTTTCGGCTTTGGCAAAATTAATACCATAAAGATTCCGTTTTTTATTAAATATAATTGTCTCAGGTGAATTAAGATATTTAGGCTCTCCTTTTTGAATTATTCTACCACCAAAAGCTATACAACGCCCACGCACGTCAAAAATAGGAAACATAATACGGTTATAAAATCTGTCATGGTATCCATTTTTATACTTATTTTCAATTATAAGACCGCTTTTAAGCATTTCATCAACCGAAAAACCTTTTTGGCTAAGATGTTTAAAAAGCTCGTCTCTGCTATTTGGAGAAAAACCGATACCAAACTTTGTTTGTATACTTTGGCTTATCATTCGTTTGTTTATATATTCAAGCGCTTCTCTGCCCTGTAATGAGTGAAGTGTTTTATAAAAAAATCTTCCTGCTGCGTTATGTAACTCAAATAATCTTTCTTTAAGTTTTTCTTTTTTAGCGTCCTCTGGTGAAAATTCCGCTTTTGGAAGCTGTATTCCTGCCCTATCCGCAAGTTTTTCAACAGCCTCAACAAAATTATAGTTTTCAATTTGCATTATAAAACTTATAACATTTCCAGCAGCCCCACAGCCAAAACAATAATATAGCTGTTTATCAGCATTTACCGAAAATGACGGTGTGTTCTCATTATGAAAAGGGCAAAGCCCAAAATAAGAGCTACCCTTTTTTTTAAGAGGAACATATTCACCTATAACGCCAATAATATCATTTCTTAACATTACCTCTTCTAAAACTTCTGGTGAGTAATACAAAATTTTCACCTCATAAAAAACAAACCATGTACTTTATACAAGCCCATAATATTAAATCTTTCTGGCTTGTTATAGTTATT
>CATJUP010000137.1 GCA_949743655.1 uncultured Eubacteriales bacterium | reverse complement strand
TTAACACATTGAGGGTTTGCTGTTGGTTTTGCTGTTTTTAAACCAGTTTAACATATTTAAAAAAATTAATTAGTGTATTAAAAATTATTTACCATTTCTTTAAAAATATCTCCGCGCTGTTCATAACTTTTAAACATATCCCAACTCGCACAGGCAGGAGACAACAAAACACAATCACCGCTTTTTGCTGTATTTTTGCAAATATTAACAGCCTCATCAAAACTTGAAGCAAAACAATAGTCAATAAAATTGTGTTTGTTACAGCATTCGGCTATTTTTTTTGCCGTAACACCTATAAGAACCAATTTTTTTACTCTTCCCTTAAACTCTTTTACCCATTCATCGTATTCCGAGCCTTTGTCATAACCCCCGCCTATAAGTATACATGGTTTAACCATAGCCATAATACCTCTTATAGCGGCGTCAACATTTGTACCCTTTGAGTCGTTGTAATAATCAACACCATTTACTGTACGCACATATTCAATACGATGTTCAACTCCTGTGAAATTTTTGATTGTTCTTATTATGTTTTCAATGCTTATACCGCCGCATACCGCCATAGCCACTGCCGCCATAATATTTTCGTAATTATGCACACCAAGTATTTTTAACTCGTCAATAGATACAATTTTTTTATTTATATTTCCCCATTTAATTATTATATATTTCCCGTCAATATAAATTCCTTCATCAAGTTTTGTTTTGCTTGAAAAAAACATAACTTTAGCTTTTGTTTTGTGCGCCATACTTTTTGTTGTCTCATCTTCATAATTAAGCACACAAAAATCCTCGCTTGTTTGGTTAGCGAATATTCTTTCTTTCATATTTATGTAGTTTTCAAGCGTTTTATGCCTGTTAAGGTGGTCTGGTGTTATATTTAAAACAGCACTTATATGAGGACGAAACTCAACAGCCGTCTCAAGCTGAAAACTGCTTATTTCTGCTACAACATAATCCTCACTCTTAATTTCACTAACAACACCTGAATATGGCACACCTATATTACCCACAACAAATGTGTTATACTGAGTTTTAAAGAGCTCACCCAAAAGAGTTGTAGTTGTGGTTTTACCATTTGTTCCTGTAACAGCGGCAATAGGGCATGGCGTAAGTCTATATGATAATTCTACCTCGCTTATAACAGGTATATTAGCATTTTGGGCTTTTTTTATAAAATCCAAATCGCAAGGCACTCCTGGGCTTAAAACAACTATATCAAAATCCTCTATTATGTCATCAGGATTAGCGCCTGTATATATTTTAATACCTTGTTTTTCTATATAATCTAAATTCTCAAACTCTTCTCTATTTTTCAAATCCTGAAGTGTTACGCAAGCACCAAGTCTATTTAAAAGCAGTGCGGCTGTTCTTCCGCTTTTAGCCATACCGCACACAATAGCTTTTTTATTCTTAAAGTCCATTTACAAACCCTCCCTAAGCGAAAATAAAAGAACTTCCTAAAAACGCTATAAGGCACATAAGTGCCGTTAATATATAAAAAACAAACACAATTTTTGTCTCACTCCAGCCGCAAAGCTCAAAATGATGATGTATAGGCGCCATTTTAAAAAATCTTTTACCGCCTGTAGACTTAAAATAAAGCACCTGTATAATTACCGAGAGAGACTCACAAAGATACACTAAACCAACTATAACAATAAATAAAGGCATTTTTAAAATAATAGCTGACGCCGCCACATATCCTCCCAACGCCAAAGAGCCAGTATCTCCCATAAACACCTTAGCCGGATAAGCATTAAATATAAGAAAAGCAAAAAGCCCGCCTATAACAGCGCCAGAGAGCATTGATATTCCGCTTCTTATAGCCCATGCCTCAATTAAAAAAAACGCCGCCACTATCATTGTTACGCCTCCCGCTAAGCCGTCAAGCCCGTCAGTAAGGTTTACACCATTTACAGTGCCAACAAGCACAAAAAACATAAACGGAAAATAAAGTATACCCAAATCCACCATAAACCCATCTGTAAACGGTATATAAATTTTTGTTCCTATTTTAGACTTATAAACATATACAGCAAACAAAACAAAAACAATAAACTGTAAAACCATTTTTTGGTAAGCCCTAAGCCCTAAAGAACGTTTTTTAACCACTTTTATATAATCGTCAATAAAACCTATAACACCAAAAGCCATTGTAACAACAAGCACAGCTATTCCGTCATTATTTTGATGCGTAAAAAACAGCGATGACACCAAAAGCGCCCCCAATATTGATATACCGCCCATTGTTGGTGTGCCGCTCTTTTTTAAATGACTTTTTGGTCCATCGTCTCTTTCTGTTTGACCATATTTAAGTTTATGCAAAACAGGTATAAGAGCCGGACATATTATAACCCCAGCTATAAACGCTATTATTATAGCATATATCGAATAGCGCATAAATTCCATTTATATCCCTCCCCGCAGTCTATCGGCTATACGGCTAAAAGCCATGCCATGAGAGGCTTTTATAAGCACAGTTTGACCTTTTAAAAACATATTATACTCTATAGCCTTAAAAAACTCCTCAATATTATTATAATAATACACCCCATTGTCTTTTACCGACATAGCGCCTTTATACATATTAAGCGAAAGCTCTCCTATGCAAATAATATTGTCTATTTTATTCTTAGCGGCATATTTACCAACATTATAATGTAAAGTCGGCGCAAAACTTCCCAACTCAAACATATCGCCTAATATAGCTGTTTTTAAACCGTTGCTTTTAGCCAAAACATCTATAGACGCCATAGTTGAAACCGGATTGGCATTATACGAGTCATTTATAAGTGTGATTTCATATTCTGGTATTTTTGATATTTCCATTCTCATACCTGTAGGTAAAAAACATTCTATGCCTTTTTTTATGTCTTTTGCCTCAACACCAAAAACAGTTCCAACAGCCGCCGCCGCAAGAGCGTTAAGCACCATGTGTTTTCCTGGAGTGCTCATATTTACATCAAAATATTTATCACAGTTATGAATTGTACAGCTTATACCCTCTATTCCATTATCAATTATATTATCGACATAAAAATCATTACTGTCATTTGTTCCAAACCATATTTTATTAAATCTTATAAAATTTGGGTCGTTTTTTATATTTATAAGCATATCATCATCGGCATTTAATATAGCTGTACTTTTTAAACCCTCAAATATCTCACACTTTGCTTTTAATATTCCCTCTCGGCTGCCTAAGTTTTCTATATGCGATACACCAACGTTTGTTATAACAGCCACGTCTGGCTTAGCTATATTTGTAAGATAACTGATTTCACCAAAATTATTCATTCCCATTTCAAGCACAACAGCTTCATGTTCCTCATTTATATTAAATATAGTGAGTGGAAGACCTATATCATTATTAAAATTCCCCTGTGTTTTAAGCGTTTTATATTTTTGGCTTAGTACTGATGCTATAATGTCTTTTGTTGTAGTTTTTCCAACACTTCCAGTTATAGCACATATTTTTACATCAAAAAGCCCTCTGTAAAATCGAGCTATATCCCCGAGGGCTTTTTTAGTGTCTTTTACATATATAATATTTTTAGAATAATTGTCTTTTTTAGACGATAAACAGCAAATAGCGCCTTTTTCAAAAGCCTGTTCTATAAAATCATGACCATCAAAATTTTGACCTATTATAGGTATAAAAAGACAACCTTTTTCTATTTTTCTTGAGTCTGTAGTTATAGACGTAATAATTTTATTGTTGTCACAATTTATTATTGTACCTTTTGTAGCTTTAATTATATCGTTTATACTTATGGCTTTCATTTTTCTATCTCCTTAAAAGCCTCAAGCAGAACTTCTGCGTCATCAAAATGAACCGTTCTGTCGGCAAAAACCTGATAATCCTCATGCCCTTTTCCGGCAACACCTATAAAGTCATTCGGTTTAGCCATTTTTACAGCATAAAATATAGCCTCTCTCCTATCAGCTATTTTAACATACTCACAACCTGTTTTAGCTGTTCCTGGCTCAATTTCGTCTATAATTGTCTGTGGATTTTCGCTTCTTGGGTTATCACTTGTTATAATACAAAAATCCGAAAGCTGACCGGCTATTTCTCCCATTATAGGACGTTTAAATTTATCCCTATCACCACCACAACCAAAAACAGTTATAATTCTTCCCCTTACAAACTCACGAGCTGTATTAAGCATATTTTTAAGGCTGTCAGGTGTATGTGAGTAATCCACAACAGCCGTAATGTCGTTATATGTTTTTATTGGCTCAAAACGTCCTTTAACACCTTTTACAGCAGCTATTCCACTTAATATAGTATCAAAATCAATACCAAGCATTACTCCCGCCGCAAAAGCACCAAGAGCGTTATAAACACTAAATTTTCCTGGAACATTATAAACTAAATGAAAACTTTTTTGTTTAAAATTTATATCAAACTCAACGCCATTAGGTTTCATTACCAAATTAAATGCGTTCATATCGGCTTTTTCATTTTCAATTCCCGTTGTTATAACGTCTTTAGGTGCTTTTGAGTGCATATACTCACCATAAGGGTCATCAATGTTTATAACCGCTTTATTACACATGCCAAACAAAATAGACTTAGCGTCTCTGTAATTTTCCATTGTTTTATGATAATCAAGATGGTCTTCAGTAAGATTTGTAAATATAGCCAAATCAAAATTACAGCCGTCCACTCTATTTAAGTCTAAAGAATGCGAAGAAACCTCCATTATAACATCGTTCACTTCTTCATCAACCATATATTTAAAAATACCATGCAGTTCAAGGCTTTCTGGAGTTGTTCTGTCGGCGTGTATAATTTTATCACCTATACAATTTTGTATTGTTCCTATAACACCTGTTTTTCTGCCCGCTTTTTCAAGTATACTTTTTATAATGTAAGTTGTGGTTGTTTTACCGTTTGTACCAGTAACTCCAATTAATCTCATTTTAGAAGCCGGTTTTCCATAATATTCAGCCGACATAATAGCCAAAGTGTGTCTTGTATTTTTAACTTTTATACATGTAATGCCTTCTAAAACAGATACATCTTTTTGCACAACAACAGCTTTAGCGCCATTTTTAATAGCCGAATTTATAAAATTATGTCCGTCCATTGTTAATCCCAAAATACATACAAATACCGAGCCTTCTTTTACTTTTCTGGAATCATACTCGACAGAATTTATATCAACACAATCACTGCCTTGTAAAACAGAATATTCTTCTCTTTTAAGCAATTCACAAATTTTCGTAAACACCACTCCTTTTTAGTTCTTTAGAGCTTTTTATTCAAATTATAGTAAAATTTTAAAAACTCAAATTTTATAAAACATATTGCCTGTGTAATTTATTATTTTTGTTAATATTAACATATTTTTTTAATTACATAATATAGGATTAAACCCCCAATAATTGGCATTATATATATTTATCCAAAGTTTTATAGTACAACATTATTTTAATTTATACAACATAATACTAAAACTTTTTTACTCCCCAACTGTAATTATAACACTGCTTTTAATGTTTACCTCTGCCCCTTCTGGCGGAAATTGGCTTTTTACAATATTTCCCTCTCCGTTTAAAACATAAGTAAGCTCCGCATCATCAATCAATTTTTTAGCCTCTTTTATATCAAGCCCTGTAACATATGGAACAACAGCTTTTTTAGTCTCGTCAAGTTCTTTTTCAGTATCATTATAAATGGGCTCTATGCCAAAATAAGGCAATATATTACTCATAAGCTCTTTCATAACAGGGCCTGCTACAGTACCGCCATAATACACTCCCTTAGGCTCATCAATAAGCACTATAGCCATAACTTGCGGGTTTTCAGCGGGCGCAAAACTCATAAAAGAGGCTATATATTTTCCACTCCTTCGAGGAAGTTTTTCGCTTGTAGCGGTTTTTCCACCAAGTCTAAAACCTGGTATATACGCCTTGTTTCCTGTGCCTTCCGATACCACACTCTCAAGTATCATTCTCATTGTATCAGATGTTTCTTTTGATATTATTTGTTCCCCTAACGGATATTCAAACTCATGAACAACTTTTCCATTTTCATCAGTAACATATTTAGCAAAATGAGGCGTTATAAGGTTTCCTCCATTTACTATAGCTGACGCCGCTCTCAAAAGCTGTAATGGCGTTATTTGAAAAGACTGACCAAAAGACATTGTTGCAAGCTCTACAGGACCTATATTCTCTAATTTATGTATTATGCCTACTGCCTCTCCTGGAAGGTCAACACCAGTTTTAGACTTAAACCCAAATTTGACCATATAATCATAAAATTTTTCAGCCCCAAGCCTTTGCGCCACTGCCATAAAAACTGGATTACAGCTATTTTGAACACCCTGAATAAAAGTCTCATGCCCGTGGGTACGTGGATACCTCCAGCATTTTATTTGCCTGTCTCCGGCTATATAATATCCATTGCAAACAAAAGAGTCGTTTACAGTTACTGCTTTTTCCTCAAGCCCTGCCGAGGATGTTATTATTTTAAAAGTGCTGCCTGGTTCATATGTATCGTTAATAGCGGTATTTCTCCACATTTGGTTTAGAGCGTCATTTTTTTCTTTAGAAGTCATTGTGTCCCAAATACTCTCAAGTTCTGGCTCATTTATTTTAAAAGGCTCATTTAAATCAAAGTCAGGATAATTAGCCATAGCATAAATTTCACCATTTTGTGGATTAAGCACTA
This sequence comes from uncultured Eubacteriales bacterium, assembly GCA_949743655.1. Taxonomy (GTDB): domain Bacteria; phylum Bacillota; class Clostridia; order Lachnospirales; family Anaerotignaceae; genus Neoanaerotignum_A. The sequence goes on along the minus strand of CATJUP010000137.1, from coordinate 20,111 downwards.
TTATAATACCTCTTTTAGCCTCTTTAGCCTCTACAGCCTTTGATATTGTCTGCTCGGCATATCTTTGTATTGTTGTGTCTATAGTTGTAACTATATTGTTACCGTTTTGAGGCGGCACACGCCTTTGTTCGTCACTAATTTTAACTCCTCTTGAGTCTGTTACAGTAAGTATTTTGCCTGGTTTTCCAGCAAGATATTCATCATATTTAGCCTCAAGCCCTGTAACACCTTGATTATCCCTTCCAGCAAATCCTATAACCTGTGCCGCTAAATTTTTAAACGGATAAACCCTTTTAACGTCATCATCAACATTTATTCCTGGAAGGGCTTTTTGTCTAATCTCATGCGCCGTTTCAATATCTATTTTAGATTTTATACGAACAAGCGCCACATTCTCGGATAGTTTTTTTATTACATCATCATACTCCAAATCAAGCATTTGGCAAAGCTCCTTTGCCGTTTCTTCTTTTTGTATTACCTGAACAGGGACTGCACTTACAGAACATACCGACTCACTTACAGCTATACCAACATTGTTTCTGTCAAGTATACTCCCTCTTACAGGAGATATAAGTCTGTCTCTTGACTGCTGCTCGTATGCCATAGGCTGTAAAAAACCAGCATCAAACAATTCTATATATACAAGCCTGCATATAAGCGCAATCCCGCAAAGCAATGTAACTATAAGACCAAGCGTCAGCTTTTTTTTAATTTTAACTGATATTTTTTCCATACACAGTACGCTCCAAAAAACTTATTTATTAAATATTATTGGAACAACTGCTTTTTTATGTTGAAATTCTACTCTGCCATTATAAGTTTAATTTCTGTACCAACTTTTACCTCTGTTCCATATGCTGGTTCTGTTTTTTGAACATTACCGCTATAAACGCCTTCGCTTAATTTAAGTCCTAATCCCTCAATTATTTCTTTAGACTCATCAAACGTTTTACCGCTAATGTCTGGTACTGTTACTAAACTTTCAGTAGTACCCTCGGCATTTTTATCAACATATATCAATATTTTGGAACCAACATTTACCTCTGTTCCAGCACGCGGAACTTGATTAACAATATTATTTCCATTGCCCACTATTTCATAGCTAAGCCCTTTGGCATCCAAATCAGCCAAAGCATCAAAAAGTGAGTTTCCTGTATAATTTAGCAATGTCACTTTTTCTTCTTCAGTACTTGTTTCATCATTAGCATTATAATTAGGCTCTATATTAGCGTACTTAATTATTTTTTCCATAAGCACTTTCATAACAGGCGCTACAGTTGTAACTCCGTCAGCGTACTCTTCTGGTTTATATATAAGTGTAAGAGCTATGTATTTTGGGTTCTCAACAGGAATAAATCCTACAAAAGATACTACATATTTTTCATCGCTTCTTGGTATTTGTTCGGCAGTACCAGTTTTGCCGCCAAAAGTATAGCCGCTTATTTTAGCTTTTTTGCCTGTACCGTACTCAATAGTTGAAATCATATCTTCTTTTATAATATCTGATGTTTCCTGTGATATTACTTTTCTTAAAACTTTAGGTTTAGTCTCTTTAACAACATTACCCTGAGGGTCTACCACCTGTGACACTATGTATGGTTTCATAAGATTACCGCCATTTATAACCGCCGACACAGCATTTAAGATTTGTAAAGTGTTTGTATTAAACGACTGACCGAAAGACATTGTCGCAAGCTCGCTTTCTCTTATATCGCTTTCTTTGTACATAAGTGTCGATGCGCTTGCCTCGTCTGGAAGGTCTACACCTGTGACTTCTCCCACACCAAATTCTTTTTGATATTTATAAAACATAGGAACACCCATTTTGTCGCCTATATCCATCAAAGCCACATTACACGACTCTGCTATAGCATCTTGTGTTGATAATGTTCCATGCCCCGACCTTAAATGACATTTTATTTCTTTGTCAGCAACTAATTTTTTGCCACTGCAATAAAAATTGTCATCATTTTTAACAATTTTTTCGTCAATAGCCGCCGCCACTACACAAGGTTTAAATATAGAACCTGGTTCATATGTACTTGATATACAAAAATTTTTCCATATATTAGCCAAAATATCATTTTGTTCTTTGGCGGTCATAGCATCCCATTGTGTTTTGTCGTATCCTTCTGGTATAGCCATAGGGTCATTTGGGTCAAATTTAAGTCCTGACGCCATAGCCAATATTTCTCCAGTCTGTGGGTTCATTACCACAGTTGCGGCATTTTCTGGATTATAATCAGCCATACTTTGTTTTACAGCTTCCTCGGCATAAGTTTGTATTGTGTAATCAAGAGTTGTAATTATAGTGTTTCCGTCCTGTGCCTCAACTTCTTGCTGAATAGCGCCATTTTTTCCATCATAAGTTATAAAAGACCTTCCTGGTACACCTCTCATTTCCTCGTCATACATTTTTTCAAGACCATAATTAGTGTTGCCCATAAAGCCTATAACCTGTGCCGCTAAACTTCCGCCTGGATACTTGCGTTTTATGTCATTTTCAAAAACCACGCCTTTTAAATTCATAGCCTCAAGTTTTTCTTTTATATCAAGCTCCTGTTTTTTAGCTAATACTTTCCAGCTTGTGTCAAGCATAGGCTTTCCTGTAGTTGGGTCTTTAACTAAATATCCTCTAAGCTCATCAGCATTTAAACCTAATACCTCACTAAGGGCATTTATTGTTTTTTCTTGCTCTTTTTCACTATTTTGAGAAAGTACCCTTACATCAAGTATTATATTATAAACCCTTGTGCTTATCGCCAAAGGCTGATTATTTCGGTCAACAATATTACCTCGACTTGGCGATATTATAGAGTCGTATCTGCTTACTTGTTGTTCTTTAGCGGCACTTTCATATTCCGCACCGTGTATACTTTTAATATGAAAAACTCGTCCGCCCAAACATACAAAAACTGTTACCAAAACAAAAAGCACAAAATTAATTTTTGTTTTTATGCGTTTTCTTTTTTTTGATATTTTTTTCATTAAATCACCCCTTCAGTATAAGGCATTATATTTAGTAATTAACAGCTCTTATAAAATTTAGAGCAGTGAATTTTTAAAGTATTTCAAAAATTTCTTTTATAACGCTAAAAAAAGAATTTAAACCAAAATTGTCATCATTTTTTTCTTCTTCCGCCTCATACTGTACAGTATAACTTTGTTTTGGCACATCTATATAAACTATTTGATAAGGTTGAGGTTCTGTCATATTAAGTCTTGTTTTAGCCTCTTTTTCTATGTATTCCAAATCCGTATTGTCATTTATTTTAGATGTCAAAACGGCATTTTGGCTTTTAATAGCTATAAGTTCATCTTTAAGTCCATTATTTATAACTCTTTGCCTGTCCACAGCAGCGTTTGAAGCCATTGTTACTATACAGCCCGCAAACACACATAACACTGATATTGTAAATTTAGCGCCATACACCAAATTTTTAAACTTAATTATTTTAGCTTTTCGCACTGCTTGTCTTATAGCCTTTCGGCGGCGAAGTTCTTCTTTATCATCGTAAAAACTATCATCATAATCATAAGCTGTGCTTGAGCTATTGTATAAAGAATGAGCCCTTCTTTTAATTCTTTTAGCCATTTACAAATACACCACCTATCTATTTTTTCTCAAGTATTCTTAGTTTTGCACTCCTTGATCTGTGATTAAACTCTATTTCCTCTTGCGATGGTATTATTGGTTTTTTAGTTATTATATTGGCTTTAGGCTTTTTACCGCAAACACATATCGGAAATTCTATTGGGCATGTGCATGGGTTTTCTTGCTTTTTAAAGGCATTTTTAACAATTCTGTCCTCAAGTGAATGAAAAGTTATAACACACAGCCTTCCTTTGCTATAAAGTAATTCTGTCATATCGTCAACAGCACTTTTAAGCACTTCAAGCTCTTTATTTACTTCTATTCTTATAGCCTGAAACGTTCTTTTAGCTGGATGAGGTCCGTCTTTTCTAACACCTTTAGGTATAGCTTTTTTTATAATATCAACAAGTTCAAAAGTTGTTTGTATACGTTTAATTTCTCTTTGTTTAACTATAAACTCGGCTATTCTTTTAGCCCAGCGTTCTTCACCGTACTCAAATATAATATTATTAAGCCTGTCCAAAGAATAATTATTAACAACATACTCTGCCGAAAGAGTATTTTTAGTATCCATACGCATGTCCAAAGGAGCGTCCTGCATATAAGAAAAACCTCTTTCAGCCTCGTCTAACTGAAAAGACGAAACACCTATGTCAATAATAAATCCATCAGCATTTTGTATTCCTATATCTTTAAAAATATCTTTTACATTTTTAAAATTATCATTTACAAAAATAACCTTATCACTGTAATCAGACAGCCTTTTTTTAGCGGCATTTATAGCACAAATATCTTGGTCTATGCCAATAAGTTTTCCATTTTTAAGCCTTTTAACAATCTCAATGGAGTGTCCTCCTCCTCCAAGAGTGCCGTCTACATATATACCATTTTCTTTTATATTAAGCCCTTGTATGCACTCGTTTAAAAGTACCGGAACATGATTAAACTCCATTAAAACACCTCTAAAATTGTTTTTAATTATATATTATCATTACTCATCAAAATAGAAAATAAATTAGGCTATAAGTAAAAATTATGCCATTTTATACTTATAACCATTTTATTATAAACATTTGTAAATTACAATACAACTTCCTCAAATTGGAAATTTTTTATAAGCACTATAATCAAATATATCGTTTTAAAACTTATTTTTCGTCATTTTTTGCTATTTTATTAATTATTTTTTCAGCCGCGCGCATTCCATCAACCGCCGCCGATACAATGCCGCCAGCGTAACCAGCGCCCTCGCCACATGGAAAAATGCCATTAGCTGATAAACTTTCACCAGTATCCAAATCTCTTTCTATTCTCACTGGTGAGGAACTTCGGCTTTCTGGCGCAATTAAAACAGCGCTGTCGATGTCAAAATTTTTTAGTTTTTTACCCATTTGAGGTATAGCCTCTTTTAAAGCACGCGATATAAAATCAGGAAAAAGCTCGTTTAAATCGCACATTGTTACATTTGGTCTGTATGTTGTTTTAACAAAATTTTCTGGTCTTTTATGTCCTAAAAATTCACCCACAGTTTGCGCTGGAGCTTTATATCCTCCGTTTGCCATTTCAAAAGCCTTTTTCTCAAGCTCTCTTTGAATATACATACCGCTTAGTGGATGTTCTGTTTTAAAGTCCTCTGGAAATACCTGAACAAGTATAGCGCTATTAGCATTTTTGCCATCACGTTTATAATAACTCATTCCATTTACCGCTGTCATTTTCTCTTCGCTCGCCGCTGGAACAACATATCCACCCGGGCACATACAAAATGTGTATACCCCTCTTTTTTCGGATGTAGTATATGTAAGTTTATATTCAGCCGGACCAAAATAATCGGCTTTCGACTCATCGCCATATTGCGCTTTGTTTATTTCAGACTGCAAATGCTCTATTCTTGCGCCCATGGCAAATGGTTTTTGACTCATTTTTATATTTTTGTTATAAAGCATTTCAAATGTGTCCCTTGCGCTGTGACCTATAGAAAGTATTAAATTATCGCACTCAAAAATATAATCATTATTTACTGTCACATAACGCAAGGTTTTATCTTTTATATTTATGTCTGTAACAATGCTGTTAAAATTTATATCTCCACCCATATTTGTTATGTCTTCTCTTATGTTTTTAACCACTTTTACAAGTCTGTCTGTACCTATATGAGGATTATGCGAGTAAAGTATTTCTTCAGGCGCACCGTATTTTACAAGTATTTTTATAACCTCTCTCGCTCTTTGGTCTTTTATTCTTGTTGTAAGTTTTCCGTCAGAGAAAGTACCTGCGCCGCCTTCCCCAAACTGAATATTACTGTTTGTGTTTATAATTCCATTTTTAATTAAATTGTTTATATCCTCAATTCTTGAGTCGGCGTCTTTTCCTCTCTCAAAAACAATAGGTCTAACCCCCGCTTTAGCGAGTATTATAGCCGCAAACATTCCCGCTGGACCAAACCCCACTATAACAGGTCTCTTTTTAGGTTTAAAACCCAAATTTGGATATAAATAATTATTGTACTCGGCTATTGACACATCAGTATTTTTTATTTTTTTTATATACTTGCTCTCATTTTTAAGCTCTAAATCCAATGTGTATATATAAAACATGTCATCTTTTTTTCTCAAATCCAAAGACTCTTTAAATATACTGTATTTTATTAAATCTTTCTCACTTGCGTTAATTTTTTTTAGAGCTTTTGGTAATATATTTTCTTTATTCTCATTGTATCTTATTTTTATATTTTTAATTCTTATCATAATTATCACCATTTAAATGCTAATATTTTAATATTAAAACATGTCTTTACAGTAATAATATATTTGGCAAAATAAATTGTCAACATTTGTTCAATTTATGTTTCTTAAATTACCAACAACATTTTTGAGACAGTTAATTGTATATTTTAAGTCGTCATAATTTAAATTCTCGCTTATAGAAAATCTTACTGCGCCTTGTGCTCTTTTTATATCCATGCCCATAGCTTTAAGTACATAAGAAAATTCCGAGCTTTGCGATGCACAAGCACTTTGAGACGATACGAATACACCATACATAGACAGCATTGAAACCATAGTTTTTCCATTAACACCGTAAAACGATATATTTATATTTGACGGCAAACGTTTTGAAGGATGTCCGTTTAAAACACTTTGCGGTATTGACTTTAAAACATTTAATATAAAGTAATCTCTCATATCACATAATCGTTTTGAATTTACATTTAAAGCCTCATCACAGGCTTTTCCCAAACCTACTATATACGGAACATTCTCAGTTCCTGCCCTAAGTCCTTTTTCTTGACCTCCGCCATGTATAAGGTTAGATATTTTAATGTCATTTTTTTTATATAAAAATCCTATGCCTTTTGGAGCTCCAAATTTATGCCCCGATACCGAGAGCATATCTATATATTGGTCGCTTACATCTATATTTATATGCCCCGCTGCCTGAACGGCGTCTGTATGAAAATAAGCGCCATTTTTTTTAGCTATCTGCGCTATTTCTTTTATAGGTTCTATAGTACCCACTTCGTTATTAGCTGTCATTACAGATACTATAGCAGTATTACTATCTATAATTTTTTTAGCCTTTTCAATATCAACAACTCCATATCCGTCAACAGGTATATACTCCACATCAAAACCATATTTACCAATATAATTTACTGTGTTTAATATAGCGTGATGTTCTATTTTTGTTGTTACTATTTTATTTCTTTTTCTTTTCCAAAAATCAGCCGCGCCCTTTAAAGCCCAGTTATCCGCCTCACTTCCGCCCGATGTAAAAAATATTTCGTCAGCATTAGCTCCTATAAGTTTAGCGGCACTTTGTCTTGCTTTTAAAACGGCATTTTTAGCATTTTTTGAAAAGCTGTAAGCCGATGATGGATTGGCATATTCCTCGCTAAAATAAGGCAGCATACTTTCAACTACACTTTTAAGCACAGGCTTTGTAGCGGCGTTATCCATATAAACAGTTCTCATAATAATCACCATATTTTATATTCATTACATACTATGCCAGTACAATAAACGTGGTGACACAATATGCCAAAATATTTATTAAGCATTTAAAAATATTTTAAAAAAATTTTTAAAAATATGTTGACTTTATAAATTAATGGAATATAATATATATGAACATATTTTCATATATAAATTTGATTGGTGGTGATTTTATGGAAGAAAACGAATATTACGAAATTAAAAACGATAAAACAGTAAATATTATCGAAACTGTTCAAAGCAACATACCTCAAGATGAGGAGCTTTACGATTTGGCTGAACTATTTAAGGTTTTTGGCGACTCCACAAGAATAAAAATACTTTATGCGTTGTTTGCCTCTGAAGAACTTTGCGTAAACGATTTAGCTAAAATAATGAATGTATCACAGTCAGCTACATCACATCAATTAAGAACATTAAAAACAAACAAACTTGTAAAATACAGACGTGATGGAAAAACAATTTATTATTCTTTGGCAGATGAACATGTAAGAAGCATACTTGACCAAGGAATGGAACATATTGAAGAATAAGGAGGAATTTTATAATGAAAAAATATTACAAACTTGTAGATTTGGATTGCGCTAACTGCGCCGCTAAAATGGAGACAAATATTAAAAAAATAAAAGGTGTAAAAGACGCGTCAGTCAGTTTTATGGCACAAAAACTTATGTTAGATGCCGATGATAACGATTTTGATAATATAGTTAAAGAAGTAATACGTGTTTGCCACAAAGTAGAACCGGACTGTGAAATAGTTATAAATTAAATTTTTATTTTTTATAAATTGAGGTGCCGCATATGACTAAAAAACAAAAAAAAATGCTAAAACGCATAATATTAAGTCTTTGCCTTTTTGCAGCTATAAATTTTGTAAAAACAAGCGTTACTGTTTTAAGGATTTTATATTTAATTGTTTATTTAATTATAAGCTATGATGTTATTAAAATGTCTTTTATAAATATAAAAAACAAAGAACCTTTTGATGAAACATTACTTATGACAATAGCCACAGTCGGCGCGTTTTTGTCTGGAGAATACGCCGAGGGTACGGCTGTTATGCTTTTTTATCAAATAGGCGAACTTTTTCAGTCTATAGCTGTGGAAAGAAGTAGAAAATCAATATCCTCATTAATGGATATACGTCCTGATTATGCGTGGCTTGAAAAAGACGGAGAACTTATAAAAACTGACCCATATGAAATTAAAAAAGGTGACATAATTGTTGTAAAACCTGGTGAAAAAATACCTTTAGACGGAAAAGTTATAAAAGGTGAAAGTGTAATAAACACGTCTGCACTTACCGGCGAGTCCGTACCCCAAAATGTGTCCATAGGCAGCAGTGTTATAAGCGGCTGTGTAAATATAAGTGGGCTTATACACATAAATGTCGAAAAAGAATTTAGCGAGTCAACCGTGTCAAAAATATTGGAGCTTGTTGAAAACTCAAGCGTTAAAAAAGCCAAGGCTGAAAACTTTATTACTAAATTTGCCAGAGTTTATACTCCTGCTGTTGTTTTATGTGCCGTTGTGTTAGCCATAATACCGCCTATATTTTTAGGAAACTTCAGTCAATGGGTATCAAGAGCGCTTATATTTTTAGTTGTGTCATGTCCTTGCGCTATAGTTATATCTGTCCCTCTTACATTTTTTGGCGGCATAGGCAGCGCCTCAAAAAGAGGTATACTTGTAAAAGGCGGAAATTATATAGATGCAATGGCAAATGTGGATACAATAGTTTTTGATAAAACCGGAACAATTACTGAGGGAATATTTAAAGTAAACACAATTAAATCTATTGATTGTACCGAAGAAGAACTTATTAAAACCGCTGCCGAGGCGGAGGCTTTTGTTGAACATCCAATATCAAAAGCACTGCGTGACAAATACGGCAAAAAAATAGACTTAAACTTGATAACCGATACTAAAAATATAACCGGTATGGGTGTTGAGGCTAAAATAAACGGAAATATTATAAATGCTGGTAACAGCAAATATATTAAAACATTAGGCGTTAAGCCTCAAACAACTGAGAATGGCTCAACAGCAGTACATGTATGCAAAAACAAAAAGTATATGGGTTATATACTAATATCTGACAGCATAAAACCAAATGCCGAAAAAACAATAAAAGAGCTTAAAAACAGTGGTGTAAACCATACTGCTATGCTCACTGGTGATTCGGCTGAAAACGCTGTGGCTGTGGCTCAAAAAGTTGGTATAGATGAAGTGCATTATGGTCTTTTGCCTAAAGACAAAGTGGATTTTACCGAAAAATATATGGCTAAAAAACCAGTCGACAAAAAATTAGCTTTTGTTGGCGATGGTATAAATGACGCGCCTGTACTTTCAATGGCTGATATAGGTATAGCAATGGGTGGTTTAGGAAGTGATGCCGCTATAGAAGCCGCCGATATAGTTATAATGGATGATAACATATCCAAAATTCCTGAGGTTATAAAAATAGCCAAAAAAACTATAAACATAGCCAAACAAAACATAATTTTTGCTATTTCTATAAAAATAATCGTACTTGTATTATCAGCTTTTGGTTTATCAAATATGTGGGAAGCTGTTTTTGCCGATGTGGGTGTATCAGTAATAGCTATACTCAATGCTTGCAGAATGATTAGAAAGTAATACACACTTAATTTATTCAAAGACTATTCTTATTTTTTACTTCATAAAAAATACTCATAACCTCAGGCGTTTTTAAACGCCTATGTACTCAGTGGGAGCTCACGCTCCCACTGAGTACATAAGTAAGCCAAAGAACTTTAACCTGTGTGCAAGTGTTATTGGTAAACTCACTTTAGTTTATATTTCAAACACTTTTGTTTATTGAAATAAAGTTATAAACACTTTGTTTTATAAATGTTTTATTGCTTTTTAAGAGCGCTTATTCTTATTTTATCAGATGAATATCCTGTTTTTCTTTTTACTATATCCTCTACCTGTGCTGCTTGCTGTTCTGTAATGCTCTCACAGTCTATAACAACATCAACTGTATCATCATCTATTCTTACATATGCCTCTTTAAACCCTTTTGATTTAATCATATCTTCGGAGGCGGTTTCTTTTTCTATCCTTTGCTGAAGTTCTAATATACCCTTAGCAAAATCCTGTTTTTGGCTCTCGTCAACTTTTGGGTTATTAATCATTTCTGTAAGCATATCTTTTTGTTTAGCTCTTGATTGTTCTCTATCCAACTTAGCCTGAACAAAGTATGTATCACTGTTTTCAATTCCAGCGTTTACAAAAACAGCCTCGCCCGTGTTGTCTCCCTCTGCCTGAGCTGTAAGAGGGTCAAGAATAGTTTCGCTTCCTTCCGCCTGCTCAAAATTTTCGCTTGTACTGTCGTAAAGTGTTACATTGCTGTCAATATCATCAGCAAGCACAGTAACATCATCAGCATCAAGTATATTGTCGTAGCTTATGCCAATATCGTTATTAGCAAAATCCTCGTCTTTTTGAGTTAAATTAAGATACCCTGCTGTAGCCACCATTACAACAAGCACTCCAGCTACAATATTATTTTTTTTAAGTGAAAACATATTTATACCCCCATTCTTAATACTTCTACTTTATGCGCGGGCACATTAAAAAGCGCCTGCGCCGCTTTTGATATAGCTTCTTTAACCATTATATCCCCGCCACCCTGCGCCACTACAACAACGCCCTCTATTTCTGGCGTGTTTTCTTTTATTATAAAAGGCTCTCCTTTATAAGTGTCACCTTCCGAGTAAGCCATTTTCACCTCCGAAGAAACACTCCTTGACGTACGGTTTGTGTTAGATGCGGTTTCTTCCAAAGTATCCTCAGCACTTTTTGTCTCTGTAGCAACAACTTTTTCTGGACCGGATTTATATGTAATCATCACTTTAACTTTTCCAGCGCCCTCTATTTGTTCAAAAAGCGCCTCAAGCCGTTTTTCCAAATCGTCATGTTCTTCATTTTTTATATTTGTTTCTCTTTCTTTGGGTATATCTTGACTATTTACAGGTTTATAAAATTTATCCGAAAAAACAATAAGCATTATTCCACAGACAAAAACAAGTGAAATGTATCTTTTAAGTTTGACGTTTTTTAATAAACACTTAAAATCCAATGTAACTACTCCTTTCTTAATCATTAGTATATCTCAACATTATCAGCGCCATATTTACTTTTAATAAAACTTTGTAACTCATCAGCTCCTTTGCTGCTGTTATTTGTATATATACATATTTTCTTAATTCCGCCTAAATCATCGTATAACTCAACGCGTATGTTATCACACTGCACACCAAAACTTAAAATATCATTTTTCAGACTATTTTTAATATTATCCAAAAACACAGCATTTAAAGCGTTATTGTTATACTCAAAATCTTCGTTATAATAATAGCTAATTTCATTTTCCAAACTTGTATAATCCACTTTTGAAAAAATATTAATCACAGGCGCTGACGCTACTAAAACAAGTATTATTCCCGAAACAAAGTTTATATACTTTCTACTCTTTTCGGTTGATATAATTTTTACAACAGTAAGAAAAAGCAAAAATTCCGCTATGGTTTTTATATATGCTCTTAATGCCTCAATCATTCCGCTAATCTCCTAAAATGATGCCGCCAATATAACAGCGGAAAATATAAACATAACAGCCGACAAAAATACGGCTCCTATAAGTATTGAAAAATAATCACTAATACTGTTTAGGGCTTTTGTAACACGTTTTTCTCCCGCTGGCTCTGTTATAGCCGCCGTTATTTTAAACGCCAAAAACACTGCTACAAGCCTTAAAACTGGAGCTGCCGACAGCACTATAGCCACCACGGCACAGGCTGCCGCCACAGCGTTTCCAATAGACGTTCCGGCATCTGCCACTGTTTGAACAGAACCTGAAAGTATATCACCCACTATTGGAACAAAACCTGTGGCATTTTTGGCGGCTTTAAGTGCAAAACTTGAGGCCGCGCTTGTCCCCAATTTTTGAAAAGACACAACAAAAACAAAAGCTAAACCTATTATTTTAAGCAGCATACTTAAAATGTATTTAATAAGTTTTGAAAGTGACAAAAACATATTGTCATCAAAAATATTGTTTATAATGTCAAGCCCAGCGGCGGCAATGGTAACCGGAACAAACACACTGCATAAAAACCCCGACACAATAGTTGAAAAACCCATTATTGTAGCGCTTAAAGCCATTACCGAAACTGTTTTCCCTGTCATAACGCTTATTGAAGCATATGCTGGGAGCATAGCATAATTGATATTAGCAAAACGCTTTATGTTTTCTTTAACAATACTTGTTTCCTCAACAAACGATGTCATTACTATGTAAACAATTATCGAACAGCATATAAAAAAACATAACTCGTTTACGCTCTTTTCCCCAAATGAAGAGCTTATACTTTTTAAAAGTCCACATACTATAATAAGCGCTATTATTTTTTTCATTGACATAAGCTGACTTTTAATATCCGAAAAAAAGTTGCTCATAACCGAGTCAATAATTTTGCCAAATGAGAAATTGCCGTTTATAAATTCGTCCGCCGTTTGTTTTATTCCAATGCCATAAGGGTTATCTGCCGCCATATCGGCATCCGAAGTATCAAAATCCATAAATACATCATATGTATAACTATTATCCTCCGCATTTACACTGTAGGGGCAAACGATTATAAGAGTTAAAAATATAATAGCCGTTTTTATAGCTTTAACAAGCATTTTGTTTTTCATAAAAAGTTTATCACCATCCCAAAAAGTCTTGTTATGAGCGGAAGGCACATAGCAGCTATAATTATTTTTCCGGCGATTTCTATTTTTGTGCCTATTGCGCTTTCTCCCGCATCTTTGCATATTTCGGCGCCAATTTGTGCTATATATGCTACCGCCGTTATTTTTAATATAATAGACACATAATTTCTGTCTATACCGCTTCTGTTAGCCATATCATAAAGCTGATTTATAAGGCTTGAAAAACAGTTTAGTATCTGTAAAAATATAATTATTCCTGTAGCTATGCTAACTATTATTGCAAATTGGGGTTCTTCTTTTTTTAGCACAGCCGCAAGTATAGTGCCGGCTGTTCCTATTGACACAATTTTTAATATTTCCATATAAACACCACTTTATAAATTAAAAAGAGTTTGAACTGTGGTAAAAAGCCTGTCTATGTATTGTATAACCCAAAATAAAACCACTACCAAACCGGCAAGTGTTGTAAGCATAGCCTGTTCTTCACGTCCGGCGCGTATAAGCACTTGGTTTAAAACAGCTACAAGTATACCTACCGCCGCTATTTGAAAAACTATGTTTATTTCCATAAACAAATTCCCCCTTTAAAACACTTATTATTTTATAACAAAATTAATATTTTCTAATAAAACGAATTTTCTATTTGTGAGCTCTGCCCATACTCTCAAAATTTTGACAAAAACTTTACGTTAAAAACGAACATTTTTCATACTAAAACAACACATATCAATATCCCGCAAAGTATTCCAGCAGAATTATAAAGTCTGCGTTCTTTAGCCGCTTTTTTGTTTATGTCCGAAATTAAAATTTGTATACTGTCAATTAAAAGTCTTGCGTTATTTCTTTGTTGTTCTTTGTTAATACTATCAATGCTGTTGGCAAAAGAATAAAAACACTCAAGTTCCTCATATTCAAAATAGGTATTTTTAATGTTTTTATCTATAGCCTTTTTTAGCATATCTTTAGCCAAGTTACCGTTTTTAGTTAAAATTAAATTTTCGGCGTCTTTAAATATAGCCGAAACACCGCCTTTTGTTTTTTGAGATATATCTTTAAATACCACACTTAAAGCCATTGATGAGTTTACAGTGTCATTTAAAAATATTGTAACGGCTTTTTTCAGTTCTTCTATATCCTCAAGTCTAAAATAACTTTTCATAGAAAATATAACGCCTATTATCCAGCTTGATGCTATTACCGCTGTCATGCCTATTATTTTTAAAGTCATCTTATCAGCTCTTTTCCTATAACATTTAAATTGTCGTCTTTTATTATTGCCAATATTGAATTGTTTACTCTTTTTAACTCTATAAACACTCCAAAATACTCTTTGTGACTGTTTTTTTCTATTCCTATCCTTCTAAATGCGTCATAGGCGTTTTTTCCATGAACAGTGCATATAACGCTTACTCCCGCTGATAAAATTGTATCAAGCGCTTTTATATCATCCTCACGCCCAAGCTCGTCCACCGCTATTACCTCTGGCGACATACTCCTTAAAAGAGTAAGCATGCCTTCTTTTTTAGGACAGCTATCCATAACATCTGTGCGAGGTCCAATATCATTATGGGTTATACCCTGCCACGAACCCGCTATTTCTCCTCTTTCGTCAGCTACTGATATATTTTTTCCAGATTTACTCAAAATTCTTATAATATCCCTTAAAAGTGTTGTTTTGCCTACTCCTGGAGGAGATACTATAATTGTGTTAATAACTTTTTTATCATTTAATATAAAAGGCACTATATTTTTTGCACAACCTTTTATTTCATGTGAAATTCTTATATTTATTGAGTAAAAATTATTTATAGCCAAAACTTGTCCATTCTCAACAATAGCTTTTCCGCTTATTCCTACGCGATGCCCGCCCTCAACTGTTATGTATCCATTTTTTATTTCTTCTTCAAAAGCATAAAGTGAGTATCCACTTAAAACATTAACAAATATATTTATATCTTCCGATGACGGTATAAACGCGTTTTTAAAATGCTCTAAAAGTTCGCCGTTTTCACTTAAAACATACTCAACACCATTTTTTGTTATAAAAGCTGGTTTTTCAGCCCTAAATCGTATTTCTTCAAACATATCAAAATCACAATCTTTAATAAGCGAAAGCACGTCCTTTATACGTCCGCCTCCCAAAAATATAATTTCGTCTTTTATACTCATTCTCTCACCTCTACATTTTTAAAATATGCTGTGCTTATTTAAAATATGTTCATATTAAAATGTAAATAAATATAAACCTATTAATGTAAAATTTAATCATATATTTTTTATTGATGTATCAAAAAATAATATATTGTGATATAATGTTAAAAATATGCTTTTTGATAGAGGTGTTTTTTATGTACAAAATATTAATTGTGTGTACCAATACCAGTATAATAGATGAAATATCATACTTTATTTGCGGAAATCACAGAATTATAATATCAGCCCAAACTATTGAGCAAGCTATTAAAATAAAAAACTCTTTAAAAATTAATTTTTTTATAATAGTATCAACAGAAAGCAATATGGATTTATTTATTATTCAAAAATTAAAAAATGATAATTTTTATAAATTTACTCCTATAGCGTATATCAATTATTCTTCCACAATTAATAACGATTTGGACGATATGTTTTTTTATCAAATAATAAAACCGCCTTTAAACAAAGCTTCATTTAAAGAAGTAAACTGCATAATAAATCATGACCTAAACATATTGCTCTCAAAAAGTGATTTTCCTGGTTCTTTTATAATACTTAATAACTCAAGCGGATTTATACGTATAAAAATCCAATTAATATTGTTTTTTGAGGCATATGGTCATGGCTGTACACTTTACACTTTAGATGGAAATTACAGTATACCTTTTACATTAAAAGAAATTGAGAAATATATACACTCAACGCCATTATATCGTTGTCATAGGTCTTACATAATTAATACCAAAAACATACTAAACATAAATAAAGACTCGCCAACATGGGAAATAAGTTTTTATGGCTGTGAGAAAGTGGCTTTTGTAAGCCGCCAAAACAAAAAAGAGCTGTCAGACATTATCAAAAAAAATTATACGATTGACACGTATATTTAGTGGTGATAAAATCAAAAACACTACAAACAAAAGAATATTTTATAATTAGTTTTAAAAGTCTCTTAGTTTTGGAAGGAATGACTGACTGTGTTTAATAAAATTGGTATTATAGGTTTGGGGCTTATAGGCGGTTCTTTGGCTAAAGCGCTTAAAAACCGTATAGGAGTAAAAACAATAGTGGCTTTAAATCATAATGAGGACGTTTTAAAACAGGCTTATAAAGAAGGCGTAATAGATGCTTATACAACAGATGTAAACGAAATATTTAGCGACTGTGATATAATATTTGTATGCACACCTGTTAGCATTATACATGAGTATATACAAAAACTGACCGCATATATAAAACCAGACTGTATTATATCTGATGTTGGCAGTACAAAATACAAAATATACGAACGTATAAAAAACATATCAAATAAATTTTGTTATATAGGCGGTCATCCAATGACTGGCTCAGAAAAATTTAGATATTCGGCATCAAAAGAGCATCTTTTTGAAAACGCCTATTATATAATTACTCCCGCAGATAATGTAAGCGAATATAAAATTAATTTATTTTATACCGCTATTAAAAATATAGGCGCTATACCAGTTATAGTATCTCCTGAGCAGCATGACTATATAGTAGCGTCAATAAGTCATGTTCCCCAAATACTGGCCTCGGCATTATGCAACAATGTACAGTTTTTGGATACTCCCCAAAAACATATGTATAAATTAGCCGCTGGAGGCTTTAAGGACATAACAAGAATAGCGTCATCAAACCCTGATATGTGGGAAAATATATGTTTTGACAATACAGAGCAAATTTTTAATTCACTGTCATATTTAGAAGAAACAATAAAAAATTTTAAAATTAGTCTTTTGGAAAAAGACCGCAGCGGTGTTTACAATTTTTTTGATAACGCTCGTCAGTACAGAGATAGTTTTTCAAACATAACACCAAAAAGTTTTATAAAACGTTATGAGATTGTAATAGACATACTTGATAAACCTGGTTCAATAGCTATAATAGCTGTGCTTTTATCAAGCAACAATATAAACATAAAAAATATGTCTATTGTAAATAACCGTGAGCGTGAAAATGGAGTGCTTTATATTTCTTTTGACAGTGAGGAACAGCGTAAAAAAAGTATATCACTATTGCGCGATATGAACTATGAAGTTCAAATAAAAGACTAAGGAGCGTATTTATTTTGTTCACAAAATTAAACAAAATATCAAATATAAAATGCAATATAACAGTACCTGGTGATAAATCAATATCTCATCGCTGTGTAATGTTTGGTTCTATAGCCAAAGGTACTACTCATGTAAGCAATTTTCTTACAGGCGCTGACTGTATGTCAACAATAGACTGTTTTATAAAAATGGGTGTTGATATTAAAGTAGACAGCACAAATGTTACTATACAAGGCAAAGGTCTTAATGGACTTAAACCACCAAAAGAAATGTTAAACGTAAACAACAGCGGCACAACGCTTAGGCTTATAACAGGAATACTATCGGCACAAAAATTCACAACACAAATCACAGGCGACAGCTCAATACAAAAACGCCCTATGGATAGAGTAAGCGTGCCTTTATCACTTATGGGCGCCGATATACAGGGAACACAAAAATACGGCAAACTTTTTGCCCCAATAACAATAACCGGCAAAAAACTTAATGGAATAAATTATACACTTCCCATGGCAAGTGCTCAGGTAAAAAGCTCTATAATATTAGCCTCTCTTTACGCCAATAGTCAAACAATAATAACCGAGCCCGAACCTACAAGAGACCACACAGAAATCCTTTTAAATTATATGGGCGCAGACATAACTAAAGAAAAAAATAAAATAATATGCCGCCCTGTAAAAGAGCTTTATGCCAAAGACATAAACGTTCCGGCTGATATATCATCAGCGGCGTATTTTATTACCGCTGGCATAATATGTCCAAATAGTGAGATAACTATTAAAAATGTTGGTGTTAACCCTACAAGAACAGGTATTATAGATGTTTTAAATGATATGGGAGCAGACATAAAACTATCAAACCAAAACCAGTCCGCTGGTGAGCTTACAGCCGATATAACAGTTAAAACCTCATCACTTAAAGGCACAACCATATATGGCGATATAATACCACGTCTTATTGATGAGCTCCCTATTATAGCTGTTGCCGCATGTTTTGCCAAAGGAACTACTATTATAAAAGACGCTCAAGAGCTTAAAGTAAAAGAAACTAACAGAATAAAAACTGTTGTTGAGGAGCTTTCAAAAATGGGAGCAGACATAAAAGAAACTGACGATGGAATGATAATAAATGGTGTGCCAAAATTAAACGGTGCTTTTATCGAAAGCCATAATGACCATCGCATTGCTATGTCTTGTGCTATAGCCGCGCTTAACGCTGAGGGAGAAACCACAATAAATAATTCCGAGTGTGTGGATATATCTTTTCCTAACTTTTTTGAGCTTTTAAATGAACAAAATAAATGATAAACATAAAAAAGATATATATTTTATTTTTGTTAATACTTATTACCGCTGTAATATTTTTAAACAAAAACTACAATAACAAAAATATTAAACAGCTTAGCTTAATTATGGCTGACGGAAATTTATATTATAAAACCGATGAAACCTGTCCTATGGGAGACTCTGGCTGTGTCAGCGGATATATATCCTCAACAGTTGAGTTTGATAAAACACCAAAACAAAACGGTCAGTCAAATTTTGGCTGTGTGGGAAATCCATACACATTTGATTATGGTTGATGGTACTATAATGGTGCTAATGGACTATAAAAAATAACAAAAAAGAGTTGATTTAATGAGAAACATAGTTTTATTCGGCGACAGCATTACATATGGATACGGCGTATTTAAAAAAGACTCAATACAAGCTCTTATACAGCAAAAATTTAAAAATTACAGCATAATAAATAGCGGGCTAAACGGCGATACTTCCAGATATGCCCTTACGCGTTTGGAAAAAGATGTTCTAAAATTTAGCCCGTATGCTGTAACTGTTCTTTTTGGCTCTAACGACTGTGCGCCGTCTGAATACGGATATGTAACAATAACCGAGTTTAAAAGCAATATTGAAAAAATTATAAAAACAATATCAAACAAATGTCAAAACATAATACTTATTACACCGCCTCCAGTTGATGAAAGTGTGTTTATGCCATATACAACAAACGCGCGTTTGCTGCCGTATTGCGAAGCTATAAGGGATATTTCTAAAAAATACAACTGTTTTTTAGCGGACTTTAATATGTATATTACACAAAAGTCAAATGGCTTTTTAGCGGAATATTTACAAGAAGATGGCTGCCATATTTCCGAAAAAGGATATTTATGTTTTTTTGAGTGTTTGGAGCCTACGCTTAAAAAATTGCTATAATATTGAGTATATTGCTCTCAAATACAGTAACCAAAGTTGTGATTGTGGACTCTGTCCACACCTGCGCCCTTTTTTGAAAAAAAGGGCGGCAAAAAACTTTAGCGGAAAAACTAACGTTTTTCCTGACAAAATAAACAGCCTACTAATTGAGATTCCTGTTTAAATTTTTTTGCTTCCTTTCTTTCAAGAAAAATACATGTACTTGTTACATAAACATAAACTAAATCATCTCTGCCAATAACTTTTGCACACAATAGTTAAAAGTTAAAGTTCTTTCGCTTCCTTTCTTTCA
>CATJUP010000136.1 GCA_949743655.1 uncultured Eubacteriales bacterium | reverse complement strand
TGGGAGTTTAGCTCAGCTGGGAGAGCGCCTGCCTTACAAGCAGGATGTCACAGGTTCGAGCCCTGTAATTCCCATATTTTTTATTTTCAAGTTTTTATGAGTCTTTTATAAAAAAACTGATATTAATAAGCAAATGTAAAATACAAACTATTGAGGGCTATAAAGGCTCTCTTTTTTTGTATAGGTTTTAAATTTTTATTTTATTATATTAGATATAATATAAAAATTGAAGAATTTTCTGTATATTAAAATAATGAATAAATATTTCGTATAAAATGAAAATTAAATTGTAATATTTGACAAAAATGTATTAATAATGATAAAAAATACCCCCCCCAATTTTTATGCTATAATGTTATTTGTTATAACTAAAAGGTGGGGATTTTATGAAAAAATTTGCATTATTATTAAGCATTTTGCTATTTGCATTAGGCAATAAATCATTTGTTTTTGCTAAAACAACAAAGCAAGACATCAAAATTATTATTAATGGAAAAAAAGTTAATTATTCCAACTTTAATAACTTTGTTTGGAATGATGTTATATGTACACCTGTTAAAAATGTTGACTATATACAAGAAAAATATGCGATTGGTGATATAAATAGTGATGAATTATATATTGGATTAAAATCAACAATGCAGCCTATTGTAAAATTAAATACTGACCACTCTAAGCAGCTTTTGATAGGTGAATTGTATTATAAAGATGTTACAAACAAGATATGGTATATACAACAAGTAACAAATAATTCGAGTGAAGTTTTGGAAATTAATGTCTATGTAGTGTCAAAAGACTTAAACGAAAACACTTTAGAAACTAAAACAAATGGTACACATATTGTCAGGGCTGAAGAAGAAATAATTTTAGCATATTTATTTAATAATGATGATGTAAAAACTTTTGACTATATTGTTGCAGCCAAAAGGTGTGACAATCCATATAAAACAACCGTTAGAGTAAAATCAACGGATATTGAAAAATACGGAGAAGAATTTGCTGTAACGTGTACTGATTTTGGAAAAAGCAAATTTGTAGAAATAACAGATATTTTATTTAAAACTAATTTTAAAAGGGATAGTTTAAGATAAGTACGCTTGATATTATGGACTTACAATAATTTTTTATAATTTGGAAGACAATTATAGTATTTATAAATTTTATCAAATCCATACCTGATAAGGAGATGACATATGAAAGTAAATACAAAAATATTATTTGTGTCATCATGTATTTTAATGGTTTTAGCATTCTATTTAAATTTTAATGATTTTATAATGGGGAGCACGCCTAAAGTAGTTTCGTGTTGTAGTTCAATATTATTTGTTGTAAGTTGTTTCTACATTAGTTTTATTAAAAAGAGCAATAAAATGGCTATGATATTGATAATGTATAATAGTTTTATAGCAATAATATCATTGGCAGCATTGATTGAAATGGAGTGTGGGTTGTTGGCTAAATACTTAATTATATTTATTATTATAGCAATACCACCATTTTATGGTTTAAATATCTTTCGCAGTTCCTATACTTTTAGTTTTGTAATGTTTGTTTTAAGTATACTGCTATCTATAACTAATGTGTACTCTTTAATAAAAAAGAAGAAACTCAATGAATAATTTTGCAATAGTAAATTCATTTTTGTGAGTGGTTATTTAGCGTGGACAGCCGCTTGTTTAAACATTTTGAGGAAAGGAAAAATTGATAGGTGTTTATCAACACAAAATATAAAAGTGATTAAATTTTTAAGAATGTGGTAATTATTGTATTTTTATAAATATAATAATTGCCACATTTTTTGTAGAATTTTCTTGACATTGGGGGGGGGTAATGTATTATAAAATTATTATTTTAAAGGGGAGATTTGATATGAAAAATTTTTTTGCATTGTTGATTATTGGTGTCATGACAATAAGTAGCTCAATTTTAGCTTTTGCTAAAACAGGTACACAAAACACTACTATAACTTACAATAATATTAAAATTGTTGTTGATGGTAAAGAGGTTAATTATAACACAGAGCCATTTATTTACGATGGCACTACATACCTTCCTGTGAGAGATATTGGAGAGGCGATTGGAAAAGATGTAAACTGGGATGGAAATAATAATACAGTTTATATAGGTGATATGCCAAATACACAGACATCTCCAAACTTAAATACCACTGATTACTCAAAACAGCTTTCTGTAGGTGAATGGTTCTATAAGGATATTTTAGATAATACATGGTATGTTCAACAAATAACAAATAATTCAAATGAGACTTTAGAAATTAATGCCAATGTTACAGCAAAAGACTCAAATGGAAATGTTATAGGCGCTAAAACAGGAACTGAATATGCTGTTGACAGCGGAAAATCTGTATTGATGAAATACTTATTTGATAGTAACAATATCAAAACTTTTGATTACAGCATAACAGCTAAAAAGAGTAATAACTGGAGCAAATCTGCTGTTGATGATATTAAAACAGATATAAAGAAATCAGAAAACAAGTTAATTGTGACATGTACCAATGTGGGCACAGAACCAGCACGTTTTGTAGAAGTAACAGCCCTTTTTTTTAAAAATGGTACAGCAATAGACAGTGGTTTTACATATTGTGTTGATAGTGAAAGTGAATTAAAAGCCGGAAATACTATAGTTAAAGAAATAAACATTTATGATGACTTTGATGACTATATTTTTGCAGTAACAGCAAGAAGATAGATGTATATATTTTATAAATGGTTTTGTTTAAAACAAGCAAAAGTATGAATGAAACTATTGTATACACAGTAAATGATTGCAAAAAATAAACGGCATTAAATTATATAGCAGATTATTTACGATAATTGCGAAAGGAGATTTGTATATTATGAAAACATGGAAATTAATATCAGGCATTTTGTCTATTATTCTTTTTGTAGTGGTTGCCTTTCAGTCATGTGCTGCGGGGATAAGCAATGCTATTGCTGAAAATGGCGAGGTAAGTGGTAGTGGTGGAATACTTGTAGCGATTATGTTACTTTCAGGCGGTATTGTCTCTATTGTAACAAGAAAAGGCGGGAAAGGCGGAAATATAGCGTTAATAGTTCTTTTTGGAATAGGAGCTTTATTTGGGTTTATTCTTGCCGGAGGATTTTCGGATTTAAGAATATGGTCTGGTTGGTGCTTGATAAATGCTATTTTGGCAGTTGTTGATATAGTTAAGGGAAATAAACTTGAAAAGGAATAATAATACTAAGTGGTGGAAATAACCACCACTTTTTTTGTACAGCTAAAACCATACGATAGCCACGAGGTTGAAAAAGCCTATTGGTGGTGAGGAGGGCAGAAAAACTCTTTTTAATTATAATATGTGGTCAGTCAGACGAATTCACAGTTAAATTTAGAGAAGAACATTTAGAATAGGAAAAATAATATGTATTTTATTTAATTGCTATATAAAGATAACAATGGGCTTTTTTGTCTTTAGTGTATTCAGCAGGTACAGTGCTTTCATAATCTTCTGTAAAAGCCCTGTTTATAATGTTGTTTTTTTGTTCGTTCCATACAATTTTCCATGCTTTTTTAGCGCATGCAGAAATATCGCCGTTGTCGTCACTTACATCATACTTTTTATAAAGCCCTCTAATTACTTTTTGTTCCATTTGGGCAAAAAAATCCGATGTTACACCTAATATACTTAAGTCATAATAGCCGTTTTCATCTGTTTCATAATTGCTGTACATAGAAATTGGAGATATACCATTTTGAAAATTATGTTCACTGTCAAATAAAATTGGCAATTTACCACTTGTAATGTCGCGCCACAACTCGTTTATAATATTGATACCATTTGTAGTATTTGTGGTTCTGATTGTAACTTTGCTTAATGTGTATGCCATTTTATACCTCCTGATAAAAATTGATTAATATTATATAAATTTTTAAAACAAGCATATTAAATTTTAGCACCAAAGTTTTGGTATTACAAGTAAAATTCTGGATTAAAAATATTTAATAAATTTTGTTATTTTATAAGTGTTTTTTAATTTAATTTATGATATACTCTCTTATGAAAAATTATTTTTATTATTTGTTTAAATTTGCCTTTGGGAGTGACAATATATGTCTGTTATGTATGCCAAAGCTATGGACGCAGTGAAAAAATATAATATGCTTTTTAAAGGCGCTAAAATTGTGGTAGGTGTTTCGGGCGGGGCAGACTCTATAGCTCTTTTGTTGTTTTTGTGTTCTTTAAGGGCTGAATATAAAATTGAGATTTTTGCTGTGCATATAAACCATGGCATAAGAGGCAGTGAAGCATATTATGACCAAAAATTTGTTGAGGACATCTGTTTAAAACTTAATGTTGAGTTTACAGTAAAACAATATGATGTAAAAAAAATATCAAATGAAAATAATCAGTCAGAAGAAGAGACAGGGCGTATAATACGTTATAAAGAGTTTGAAAATGAACGAATAAAGCGAAATGCTGATTTTATAGCCGTTGCCCATAATATGAATGACCAAGCAGAAACAATTATAATGCGAATTTGTAGAGGTAGCGGTTTGACAGGTCTTTCGGGAATAAGAGCTGTTAGAGGAAATATTATAAGACCACTTATAAATTGTTTTAGAAATGATATAGAAGATTATCTTAAAGAAAATAATCAAACATATAGAACAGACAGCACAAATTTTGAAGAAAAATATACAAGAAACCGTATAAGGCTTAAAATACTTCCTATGCTTACCAAATGTATAAATACATCAGCTATTGAAAATATAGCCAAAAGCGCTCTTCTTTTAAGGCAAGAAGACGATTTTTTAAATAATATGGCAAAAAAAAGTCTTTACGATATTACTATTAGTAAATATAAAAATAGTATATCAATAAACGCTTATAAACTTTTGGAGTTTGATATTGTTTTACAAAGGCGTATTGTGCGTTTGGGTCTTATTGAATTAAAAAAAGATATAAAAGATATTTATTTAAAACATGTGGATTTTGTGCTTGATATAGCTAAAAAAGGCGGTCATGTTGATATGCCTTTAGGTTTTAAGGCTGATATGAGCTGTGGAGAGCTTAGGCTTTATAACGGGGTTGAAAGTGTAAACGATTTTTTTTATGAGCTTTGTATTGATAAGCCTGTTTTTTTAAAAGAATGTGGAATGTATATTGAAATTTCCGAAAAAAATGAACCTAAAAAATACAAATATTTATATACTAAAGCGTTTAATTATGATAAAATATCTGCTAATGTTATTGTAAGAAACCGTAAAAACGGTGACAGAATTGTTGTTAATAACAATGGCGGTTATAAAAAACTTAAATCTCTTTTTATAGATAAAAAAATACCTAAATATGAAAGAGACCATATACCTATTATAACATGTGATAATGAGATAATTTCCGTTCCTAATATAAAGGATAATCCTTTATTTATATATAATAAATACAACAATGATAAAGTTTTGTACATTAATATGTGGAGGAGCACAGATGATTGAAAAAATACAAACGCTTATATCAAAACAAAATATAGATGAAAAAATTGCTGAAATAGCAAGTATGATTGAAAAAGATTATGAACATAAGGACATTCATTTTGTGTGTGTGCTTAAAGGTGGAGTTGTTTTTACTGTAGATTTGGCAAGGCAAATAAATAAAAACGTTTATTTACATTTTATGGATGTCTCAAGCTATGGTGAAGACACTAAAAGCAGTGGAGACATAAAAATACTTATGGATTTAGACGAGTCTATAAAAGACAAACACGTAATTATAGTTGAGGATATTATTGACTCAGGAATGACTTTAAATATGCTTAAAAAGCGCCTTTTAGGGCGTAATCCAGCAAGCCTTAAAATATGCGCTCTTCTTAACAAAGAGTGTAACAAAACAGATAATATTGATATAGATTATTTAGGTTTTAACATACCAGACGAATTTGTTGTTGGTTATGGTCTTGACTATGCACAAAAATACAGAAATCTTAATTACATAGGTATAATTTCTTTTGAGGAAGAATAAAAATTAAAGCTATGAACAAGAATAAATTACCGCCAAAATATGTTTAGGCGGTAATATTTTTGTGGATTATGTATAAATGTGTATGTGTTTTAAAAACAGCGTATAATTATGTGAAAATTACAAAAATATTTTAGTATTTTAATACAAATTTTTGATATTACGCTTTAATTTGAGTTGTATTTATTTTTTAATTATGATAAAATATTAAATTGTTTAGCCATGCAGTTTTGGTTAATTATGTTTTGATAATAGTATTAACATATATTATATAATGCTGTTAAAAATTATATTTTAGGAGGCAAAGAGTTGAAAAAGTACTACAAAAGTTTTGGCTTATACGCCATTATATTTATTATTGTTTTATGTGTTTTAGCTGTTATTAATAATGGATATGTAGCTCCTCAGGCAACTGTTTATACATACAGTGACCTTATGGAAAAAATTGAAAGCGGCGAAGTATCGAAAATTAATATTCAAAAGAATACAGAGGCAAGCGATTACGGAAGTGTAACCGCTACACTTAAAGACGGTACAGCTATAAGAACAAATGTACCAAGTCTTAGTGAGTTTTCAAGCTACATTAATTCTAAAATAATTGATAACGGGCTTGATACTATTGTTGTTGATATTCCAAAAACAAATATGTTAAGTTCTATATTACCATCACTTATAATGATGATAATAGCTGTTATTATATTTTCTTTTATGTTCCAAAAAATGCAGGGTGGCGGCGGAAAAATGATGTCTTTTGGAAAAAGCCGCGCCAAAGTTACAATAGATGATAAAAACCGTGTTACATTTGAGGATGTGGCAGGTCTTGATGAGGAAAAAGAAGAATTAAGCGAAATCGTTGAGTTCTTGAAAAATTCTAAAAAATTTCTTGATTTAGGCGCGAGAATACCAAAAGGTGTTCTGCTCGTTGGACCTCCGGGTACAGGAAAAACTCTTTTGGCTAAAGCCGTAGCGGGAGAGGCTCAAGTGCCGTTTTTCAGTATATCTGGTTCTGACTTTGTTGAAATGTTTGTAGGTGTTGGCGCGTCACGTGTAAGAGATTTGTTTGAACAGGCAAAAAGAAACTCTCCTTGTATAGTGTTTATAGATGAGATTGATGCTGTTGGAAGACGAAGAGGCGCTGGTCTTGGAGGCGGACATGACGAGAGAGAGCAAACATTAAATCAGCTTTTGGTTGAAATGGACGGTTTTGGAGTAAACGAAGGAGTTATAGTTGTAGCCGCTACTAATAGGGCTGATATACTTGACCCCGCTATATTAAGACCAGGAAGATTTGACAGACAAGTATATGTTGGCAGACCAGATGTAAAAGGGCGTGAGGCAATACTCAAAGTTCACGCCAAAGGAAAACCTTTTGCTGATGATGTGGATTTAAGTGTTATAGCTAAAACAACTTCAGGCTTTACAGGGGCGGATATTCAAAATTTGCTTAATGAGGCAGCATTACTCTCGGCAAGAGCTGGAAAAAAGAAAATTGATATGGAAGAAATACAAAAAGCTTTTGTAAAAGTTGGCATAGGCACAGAGAAAAAATCAAGAAAAATTAATGAGAAAGAAAAACTTATAACAGCGTATCATGAAAGTGGTCACGCCATACTTTTTGAGATTTTAAGTGAGCTTGACCCTGTACACAGTATATCAATAATACCTACAGGTATGGCAGGGGGGTATACAATGCCTCTTCCTGGGGACGACAAAATGTATATAACCCAAAAAGCTATGGAACAGCAGATAATAAGTTTTTTAGGCGGAAGAGCCGCAGAGCATATTATATTTAAAGATGTCACAACGGGAGCGTCAAATGACATACAAAGGGCTACATCAATGGCAAGAAGCATGATAATGAAATATGGTATGAGTGAGAGGCTTGGACCTATACAATTTGGAGATGACCAAGATGAGGTATTTCTCGGTCGTGAGATAGCACACTCAAGAAATTACGGCGAAGAAGTAGCGGCGGCGATTGACGAGGAAGTTAAAAAGATGATGGATAACGCTTATAACGAGTCTATAAGGCTTTTAAACGAGAATATAGACGTTCTTCACGCTTCGGCTAAACTTTTGGTTGAAAAAGAAAAACTTACAGGTGAAGAGTTTAGAAAAATTTTTGACGACCCAAAAGCTGCTTTAAATTTATATAATGACGAAGAAAACAAAAAGGTTGATATAAATAAAACCAATCTTAAAGAAGAAACACCAAATAACGAAAACAAAGAGAAATTAGAAGAAACAGAAAAAGATAATGATTTAAATAAAAACGATAGTGATAATTAATTTAAACGAAAGGACGGATTATTATGGAATATAACGTAAGAGAAGGCATGACAAATGAAATGGAGTATATTGTTACAAAAGATGCTACAACAGCGCATTTTGGCAATAACTGTCCTGTTTTTGCTACTCCTGTAATGATAAACTGGATTGAGCAAACAAGCCTTAAACTTTGTCAGCAAGTGCTTCCAGAAGGTTATGATACTGTTGGAACATTTGTAAATGTAAAACATTTAGCGCCTACACCTATGGGAATGAAAGTGAGAGTATGTGTTGAAATAGCACAGGTAAATGGAAAACTGCTTACTTTTAATGTAAAAGTGTACGATGAAAAAACAAAAGTAGGCGAGGGTACTCATGGAAGAGCTATTGTTAATGTTGCAAAATTTGTTGAAAGCATAAAAAATAGTAAATAATTTTGGAGGGGTTTTAATTGCCAAATATTAAAGGAAGAAGTTTGCTTACTTTAAAAGATTACAGCGCGGAAGAAATAGAGTATATTATTGACCTTGCCATTGAGCTTAAAAACAAAAAAAAGGCTAATATATTTGAAAAACATCTTGCTAACAAAAATGTGGCGCTTATATTTGAAAAACCCTCTACACGCACACGCTGCTCGTTTACAGTTGGCGCTGTTGACGAGGGCGCTCATCCAGAATATTTAAGTAAAAACGATATTCAACTTGGATATAAGGAAACTGTTGAGGATACTGCAAGAGTATTAGGAAGAATGTTTGACGGTATAGAATTTAGAGGATTTTCTCAAGAGACGGTTGAGAAATTAGCTAAATATAGCGGTGTGCCAGTGTGGAACGGACTTACAGATGAGGACCACCCTACACAGGTTTTGGCTGATTTTATGACAATAAAAGAGAAATTTGGATATATAAAAGGACTTAATTTTGTTTACTGCGGTGATGGAAGAAACAATATGTCAAATGCGCTTATGATTGGATGCGCTAAAATGGGAGTAAACTACACTGTGGCATCGCCAAAAAGTCTTGAGCCAGACAGTGAGCTTATTAATATATGTCGTACATACGCTAAAGAAAGCGGCTGCGATATAACAATTACAGATGACATTAAAAAAGCCGTTAAGGGCGCTGATATTGTGTATACAGATGTTTGGGTATCAATGGGCGAAGAAGAAAAAACACAGGAGAGATTATCTATTTTAAGACCTTATCAAGTAAACAGCGAGGTTATGGGATTAACTGAAAAAGACAGTACAATATTTATGCACTGTTTGCCTGCTGTTAGAGGAAATGAGGTAACAAACGATGTTTTAGAAGGTAAAAACTCTGTAGTTTTTGATGAGGCTGAAAACCGAATGCACACAATTAAAGCTGTTATGGTTGCTACTATTGGTAATTGATTTGTATTTTTATATTTAAACTTTTTTAAAAATTTTGTTAGTATACAGCGTACAAGGTTTAACACTAAGCCGAAAACAAGTTTTCGGCTTGTTTATTTATATTTATATAAATTAGAGTGGGGGGGGGATTTTGGTTGTGATTAATGAAAAACTTTTAAATTGCCTTAAAAATTCAAACGATTATATTTCGGGTGAAAAACTTGGTGAAATGCTTGGAGTTTCTCGTTCAGCCATATGGAAGGAAATACAAAATTTAAGACGAGCCGGATATGATATAGAAGCTGTTACAAACAAAGGCTATAAAATAAATAATGTTGGCGATATAATAAACTCTATTGAGCTAAACACAGGCAAACTTATAGGCAGTAACATAATCTGTTTTGACGAGGTAGACTCAACAAACGAAGAATGCAAAAAACTTGGAATGTATGGTGAAAAAGAGGGAACTGTTGTTATAGCTGATAATCAAAGTACAGGAAAAGGAAGGCTTGGAAGAACATGGGATAGTGAAAAAGGAAAAGGCGTTTATATGTCTATACTTTTAAAACCAGATATAAGTCCTTCTAAACTGTCTTGTATAACATTATGCGCTGGACTTGCTGTATGTGAGTCTCTCAAAAATGATTTTAACATAAAAGCTGGAATAAAATGGCCTAACGATATTGTTGTAAACAACAAAAAAATATGCGGTATACTTACCGAAATGAGCGGACAAATGCGCAAAGTTGATTTTGTTGTTGTTGGAATAGGCATAAACGTAAATAATAAAAATTTTAACGATGATGTTAAATGTAAAGCGTCTTCGATGTTTTTATGTACGGATAAAAGATTTAAAAGAAGTTATGTGGCTAAATCGGTTTTAAACCATTTTGATAAAATATACAAAATATTTACTACTGAAGGTTTTTTGGCTATAAAAGATGATTATGAGAAAAACTGTATAAACATAGGAAAGCATGTATGTGTTATAAATAAGTACGAGAATTTTGAGGCTGTGGCTATTGAGGTTGATAAAAATGGAGAGCTTGTAGTAATGAGAAGAGACGGAAGCAAAACATCAGTATTTTCTGGAGAGGTTTCTATAAGGGGTGTGTATTGATTGAATAAAACAATACTTGCGGCAGCGTCTTTTGAAAAGCAAAAATATTATATTAATCCAGAATTTTTACAACTGCCAAATGATGTAAAAAAAGAAGTACGTGATATGTGTATTGTTATGGCTCAAAAACTTATGTGTACTTTTGTTATAGGGTTTTTTGATGATGGAAACATGTATTTTGATTTTGTAAAAACTGACGATGCTTTTGATTTTGATACACAGAGTTTTAAAAATGAGAAAGCAGAGTTAATAAAGTCACTTAAAATGTGGTATATGCTTTTTAAAACAAGTGACGGGGAGAGAATAAGAAAAAGTTTATAGGTGTTTTATTATGTTTATAGGTGATGTTTATATTAAAAGCAACATATTTTTAGCTCCTATGGCGGGCGTTACTGATAAACCGTATAGAAAAATTTGTATGGATATGGGCTGTGGTGCTGCATATTCAGAAATGGTAAGCGCAAAGGGGCTTTTTTATGAAAGTCAAAATACTCAAAAAATTTTAGACTCTTATAAAGAATGTCGCCCATATGCCATACAGCTTTTTGGTTCGGAACCAGAAATAATGGGAAATATGGCTAAACGTATTGAGGAAGAATTTGATTTTGACATAATAGACATAAATATGGGGTGTCCGGCGCCTAAAATAGTAAAAAATGGTGACGGAAGCGCTATTATGAAAAACGTGAATTTAGCGGCTGAAATAGTTCACGCTGTTGTAAGCTCTCAAAAAAAGCCAGTGACAGTAAAAATACGAAAAGGTTTTGATGAAAACTCAATAAACGCTGTTGATGTGGCAGTTGCTGTACAAAACGCAGGCGCGGCGGCTGTAACTGTTCACGGACGCACAAGAGAGCAGTATTATAGTGGAAAAGCCGATTGGGATATTATAAAGTATGTAAAGTCGGCGCTTAAAATACCCGTTATAGGAAACGGAGATATATCATCACCTCAAAAAGCCAAAGAGATGTTTGTTTATACAGGCTGTGACGCTATAATGGTGGGAAGGGCAGCACAAGGTAACCCATGGATATTTAAAAGTATAAGTCATTATATTAATACAGGTAATATATTGCCCGAGCCAACAGCCGCTGAGAAAGCTGAAACAATAATTAAACATGCCGATATGCTTATAGATTTTAAAGGTGAGTATATAGGCGTAAGAGAGATGAGAAGACATATATCTTTTTATACAAAGGGTATGCCGCACGCAGCGGCTATGAGAGCGGAAATCAATTCTATAATGAGTTTTGAGGATATAAAAACGCTTGTACATAAATATTTTGTTTAAACAAGGCATACACTTGTTAAAAACGAGGTTTTTATGAAATTTGCTATTGTATGTTTTAGTGATAAAAGCGGTAATTTTTCTGATTTTTTGCCATTATTTTTAAAACAATTATATTATTTAAAAATACGAAAAAGTTTTTATAAAGAAATAAATATTATTTCGTCTGAAGGTATATTTATTGATTTTCCTTTTAAAGCTGATGATTACATATGTGCTAAGTTGTTTAAAGAGCTAAAAAAGAGAGAGGTTTGTTGTGTATCAGCTAATAAATATTTAGAAAGTATAGAAGGGATAAATATATCAGATGGAAAAGCCCTTTTGTGTATGCTTTTAGACAAAATAATAAACATAGCATGCCGTATAAAAAACAAAAGTTTTGAGGAGCTTAATATAGTTGTTGTAGATAGTGAAAACGATTTGATAAATATTATTATTAATAAAATAGCTAAAAAGGCAACTAAAGTTTGGCTTTATACTTTAAGAGCAAATGAGTTAGAAAATTTGTTTGATTATGTGTTTAAAAATAATGGTCTTTGTATAGGAGCATTTTCTTCTTTAAACAGTTCACTTATACAAAATGCTGATATAGTAATTGATACAAAAAATTATAATTATAAGAGCCTTCCTCAAAATGTAGTGTATGTGGATATAACTGAAAACAGAAGTTTTACAAACCGTATTATACGCACAAGAAAAGATATAACTGTATTGAGAGATTTTGAGATAATTTATAACGATGAACATATATCTCTTAAAGACGCTGAAGCGGCATTAAGCGCTTTAAATAGAAATTTTAACAAATTAGTATTTGGAAAGTTTTTTGGCGCTGATTTTGAAAGAGCAGAGGATTTTGTTGACAAATTAAATATCAAACTTGCGAGAGTAACAAAGCAATCAAGTTGACAATGACATTTGCCTATTGTATAATTTGTTGAAATGAAAAGCAACTGTTAAATGTTTTTAGAAATAAAAATTAATTTGTTATAAAAGGAGCTGTTTTTTGTGACAGAAAAAAAAGTGGTTTTAACATATGAGGGACTTAAAAAAAGAGAAGAGGAACTTGAGGAATTAAAAACTGTTAGGCGTAAAGAAGTCGCAGAAAAAATAAAAGAAGCAAGAGGACAAGGAGACCTTTCCGAAAATGCTGAGTATGATGCCGCTAAAGAGGAACAGGGAGAAATAGAGGCAAGAATAGCTTTACTTGAAAAAATGCTTAGAAATGCCGAAGTAATAGATGACGAGGAAGTAAGCTATGACATTGTAGGCATAGGCAGCAAAGTAAAACTTTATGATAAAGAATTTGAGGAGGAAGTTGAGTATGTAATAGTAGGTTCGGCAGAGGCTGACCCTATGGAAAACAAAATATCAAATGAGTCGCCTGTAGGACTCGGGCTTTTGGGACATAAAGTTGGTGATGAGGTTACGATAGAAACTCCAGACGGAGAAATTAAGTTTGATGTTATTGGTATAAACAAATAAAGGAGGAAAAATGGTGGGTCAGGATACAAACGAAAATTTAGAAAATCAAGTAACGCCAGAGGAATTAAGCGAGCTTTTAAAAGTAAGACGCGATAAATTAGAAAAATTACAGTCAGAGGGAAAAGACCCATTTAAAATAGTTAAATATCCTGTTGACACACATACCGATGAAATACTTAACGATTTTGAGGGATATGAGTCTAAAGACGTAGTTTTAGCTGGAAGGCTTATGGCTAAACGTGTTATGGGAAAAGCAAGTTTTTGCAATATTCAGGATAGAAATGGAAGAATACAGGCTTATGTAAGCAAAAACGATATAGGTGAGGAAAATTACGCCGATTTTAAAAAATATGATATAGGCGATATAATAGGAATAAAAGGTTTTGTGTTTAAAACTAAAATGGGCGAGATTTCTGTACACGCAAAAGAAGTTGTGTTACTTTCAAAAAGCCTTCAAATACTTCCAGAAAAATTTCATGGGCTTAAAGACCAAGAATTAAGATACCGTCAAAGATACATGGATGTTATAGTTAATCCAGAAATTAAAGAAGTGTTTTTAAAAAGAAGCGCTGTTATAAGAGAAGTACGCAATATTCTTGATGAAAAGGGTTTTCTTGAGGTTGAGACACCTGTTTTGCAAACAATACCAGGTGGTGCAGCAGCAAGACCTTTTATAACTCACCATAACGCTCTTGATATAGATATGTATTGTCGTATAGCGCTTGAACTTCCTTTAAAAAGGCTTATAGTCGGTGGTTTTGAAAGAGTTTATGAAATAGGGCGCGTTTTTAGAAATGAGGGTATAGACCTTAGACATAATCCAGAATTTACACTTATGGAGCTTTATCAGGCATACACAGACTATAATGGAATGATGGATATTACCGAGGAAATTGTGCGAGAGGTAGCAAAAAGAGTAAACGGAAGAACAACAGTTAAATGTGGAGAGCATGAAATTGACCTTGGCAAAAAGTTTAGTCGTATGACAATGGTTGAGGCTATTAAAAAATTCTCGGGTGTTGATTTTGAACAGATTAATGATACTGAAGAGGCTAAGAAAATAGCCAAAGAAAAAGGTGTTGAGTTTGAAGAAAGACATGTAAAAGGCGATATTATAAATCTGTTTTTTGAAGAATTTGTTGAAAAAAATATTATAGAGCCTACTTTTATAATGGATTATCCAGTTGAGGTGTCGCCACTTACAAAGCGTAAACCAGACAAGCCAGAATTTACAGAACGTTTTGAACTTTTTATTGTTGGACGAGAGTACGGAAACGCTTACTCGGAGCTTAACGACCCTATTGACCAAAGAAAAAGGTTCGAGCATCAAGAGGCTATGAGAGCCGCCGGTGACGAGGAGGCTAACATGATTGATGAGGACTTTATGACTGCTCTTGAGTATGGTATGCCGCCTACAGGAGGTCTTGGCATTGGCATAGACAGGCGTGTTAGGCTTATTACTGAGCAAAGCTCTATAAGAGATGTTATATTGTTCCCGACAATGAGACCATTGGACAAATAAAATTGGTTTTTAATTTAAAATAATCAGACTATAAAAAAGGAGTATTCTTATTTTGGAATACTCCTTTTCTTCCTTTCTTGAAAGAAAGGAAGCGAAAGAACTTTAACTTTTAACTATTGTACGCAAGATTTATTGGCAAAACTAAATTAGTTTATGTTTACGTAATAAACACACGTTTTATATTTCTTGAAAGAAAGGAAGCAAAGGAACTTTAGCTTTTAACTACTGTGTTCAAGTATTAATAGCAAAACTAAATTAGTTTATGTTTACACAATACTTTGTATTCTCTATGCTGGGTTATTTCGTAACCTCTTTAAGCTCTATTACTATAAAAAGCCTCAATTTTAGCCTCTTGCGGACTAAGACCTTTTTCCTCAAAGTACATTATGGCTTTGTTCATTTTGTCGTAGTCTATTGGAAGTACCTTTTTAAACTTTTTGATATATTCCTCAAATTTGCTGAGTATTTCAGTTCCTTTTTTAGAATTTGTGTATTTAACGTGGTTTTCTATAAGTTTTTTAAGTTTTATAACATCCTCCTTTGAGTGAACTTCTTCAAGGCTTACAAGTGTTTTGTTTATTTTAGTATAAAGTTCATGTTTTTCGTCAAGCACATAAGCTATTCCGCCACTCATTCCTGCTGCAAAGTTTTTGCCTGTGCTGCCAAGTATTACTGCTATACCGCCAGTCATATACTCACAGCCATGGTCGCCTACACCTTCAACAACGGCTTGCGCACCAGAATTTCTTACACAAAAGCGCTCTCCGGCTATACCAGATATGTACGCCTCGCCGCTTGTAGCGCCGTATAAAGATACATTGCCTATAATTATATTTTCGTCAGCTTTAAATGTACTTTGTTTTGGAGGAAACACAACAACAGTTCCACCTGAAAGACCTTTTCCAAAATAGTCGTTGCTGTCACCTTCAAGTAATAGTCTAAGTCCTTTAGGTATAAAAGCGCCAAAACTTTGTCCACCATAGCCCTTACAGTTTACTTTTAATGTGTCTTTTTCAATGCCTTCAGGATATTTTTTTGTAATTTCATAACCAAGCATTGTTCCCAATGCACGGTCAGTGTTTTTAACATAAACAGATATTTCGGCTTTTTTGTTTTCATCAAGGGCTTTTTTTAGTTTTTTAATAAGTATTTTATAATCAATAGTTTTTTCAAGTTCAAAGTTATATGACTGTTTAGGGTCAAAACCAAAGCGCTCGTCTGTATTAGAAAAAGGATTGTTTATAATATTTGATAAGTCAACTTTTTTAGTTCTTGTTTCAGCCCCATCGCGTTCTTTTAAAAGGTCACTTCTTCCCACAAGTTCGGCTACTGTCTTTATACCCAATTTAGCCATATATTCTCTTAATTCTTGAGCTATAAAGTACATAAAATTTATTACATACTCCGGTTTTCCTATAAATCTTTTTCTAAGCTCTGGATTTTGTGTGGCTATGCCCATAGGGCATGTATCTAAATGGCATACTCTCATCATTACACACCCCAATGTTACAAGAGGGGCAGTAGCAAAACCAAACTCCTCAGCGCCTAACATGCAGGCTATTGCCACATCACGACCAGTCATTAATTTTCCGTCAGCCTCTATTGTTACTTTGTTTCTAAGTCCGTTTTTAATAAGAGTTTGATGAGTTTCGGCAATACCAAGCTCCCACGGTATGCCAGCATTATGTATTGATGTTTGAGGTGCTGCACCCGTTCCGCCGTCATATCCAGATATAAGTATTACTTGCGCTCCAGCTTTAGCAACTCCGGCGGCTACTGTGCCAACTCCTGCCTCAGAACAAAGTTTTACTGATATTTTGGCATTTCTGTTTGCGTTTTTAAGGTCATATATAAGCTCTCCCAAATCCTCTATAGAATAAATATCGTGATGAGGAGGAGGGGATATAAGTGATACACCAGGTGTTGAGTGTCTTGTTTTAGCAATCCATGGATATACTTTACTGCCGGGAAGATGCCCGCCCTCGCCAGGTTTAGCGCCTTGTGCCATTTTTATTTGTATTTCTTTTGCGCTTACGATATAGCGGCTTGTAACGCCAAAACGACCTGACGCCACTTGTTTAATAGCAGAACATTTATTTGTTCCGTCAGCTTGTGGATTAATACGCTCTATGTCCTCGCCGCCTTCACCGCTGTTGCTTTTTCCTCCTATACGGTTCATAGCTATTGCTAAAGCTTCGTGCGCCTCTTTAGATATTGAGCCGTAACTCATTGCGCCAGTTTTAAATCTTTTTACTATTGATTCTACACTTTCAACTTTTTCTATAGGAATACCAGCTTTAGGATATTTAAAGCCTATAAGGTTTCTAAGTTCGGATGTCATTTCATCATTAAGGGCTTTTGTGTATTCTTTAAATTCTTCGTAATTTCCTGTTTTTGTAGACTCCTGAAGAAGGTGTATTGTTGTAGGGTTATATCTATGGTATTCTTTGCCGCTTCTGTATTTGTGTTCGCCATAGTTTTCAAGTGAAATATCAATATTATTACCCAATGGGTCAAAAGCACTTGAATGCAGCTCGTCAACTTCTTTTTGAATATCGCTTATGTCAATTCCACCTATACGGCTTACAGTATTTGTAAAATATTTATCAACAACATTTTTGTCAATTCCTATAGCCTCAAATATTTGCGCTCCTTGATAAGATTGTATTGTGGATATACCCATTTTTGACGCTATTTTTACTATTCCCGAAAGTACGGCACTGTTGTAGTCATCAACAGCGGCATAGAGGTCTTTATCAAGTATTCCATCGTCTATGAGTGCCTTTATTGTATCTTGTGCTAAATATGGGTTTACAGCGCAAGCGCCATAGCCCAAAAGTGTTGCAAAATGGTGAACAAGTCGTGGTTCGGCTGACTCAAGTATGAGCGCCACAGCGGTACGTTTTTTTGTTCTTACAAGATATTTGCTTACAGCCGACACTGCTAATAGTGAAGGTATAGGCACATGATTTTCGTCAACATCGCGGTCGGAAAGTATTATTATATTTGCTCCATCTCTATAAGCCCTGTCAACTTCAACAAAAAGTCTGTCAATGGCTTTTTCTAAATATGTGTTTTTGTAGTAGGTGATAGGGAGTGTCTGCACTTTAAAGCCTTCAACATTCATATTTTTTATTTTTAGTAAGTCTGTGTTTGTAAGTATAGGGTTGTTTACTTTAAGCACTTTGCAGTTGTCGGCAGACTCTTTTAATAAATTTCCGTCCTCGCCTATATAAACCGTAGTGCTTGTAACAACTTTTTCTCTTATG
Organism: uncultured Eubacteriales bacterium; assembly: GCA_949743655.1. Lineage (GTDB taxonomy): Bacteria > Bacillota > Clostridia > Lachnospirales > Anaerotignaceae > Neoanaerotignum_A. The sequence continues at coordinate 8,564 of CATJUP010000136.1, read as the reverse complement.
GCGTCAATAGGCGGGTTTGTAACTTGTGCAAACATTTGTTTAAAATAATTAAATAGTGGCTTTTTTGTTTTAGATAGTACAGCAAGAGGTATGTCTATACCCATAGATGCTATAATCTCAGAACCATTTTTAGCCATGTTAAGTATTTGGTTTGTGGCGTCGTCGTAAGAATAGCCAAATGCTTTTTGAAGTTTTGTTAATTCTAATTTATCATATTTTTTAATTTTCTTATTAGGTATATGTATGTCTTTAAGCTGTACAAGATTTCTGTCTAACCATTCGCCATATGGCTGGCGTGAGGCATAATTTTCTTTTAAAATATCGTCATCAATTATTTCGCCTTTTACTGTCTCAACAAGCAACATTTTGCCTGGAAGAAGTCTTGATTTTTTAATTACTTTCTCTGGTGGTATGTCAAGAACGCCTACCTCTGACGAGAGTATAATACGGTCATCATCTGTAATGTAGTATCTTGAAGGTCTCAATCCGTTTCGGTCTAATACAGCGCCCATTATATCGCCGTCACTAAATAATATTGCTGCTGGACCGTCCCATGGTTCTAACATTGTGGCATAGTATTGGTAAAAATCTTTTTTATTCTTACTCATTATTTTGTTGTTGTCCCATGGCTCTGGTATTGTAATCATTACCGCCAAAGGAAGTTCAATACCATTCATAACAAGAAACTCAAGTGTGTTGTCTAACATAGCTGAGTCTGAACCTTCAGTATTTATAATAGGCAGTATTTTGTGCATTTCTCCATTAAAATAATCCGAGTACATTGTTTCTTCACGGGCAAGCATTAAATCGGCATTTCCTCTGATTGTGTTTATTTCACCATTGTGAAGTATAAAGCGGTTAGGGTGCGCTCTGTCCCAACTTGGATTTGTGTTTGTACTAAAACGTGAGTGAACCATTCCAATAGCTGATAAATAATTTTTACACTGTAAATCTAAAAAGAAAGAGCGTAATTGTTTTACAAGAAACATTCCTTTGTACACTATAGTGCGGCTTGAAAAAGATACAACATATGTGTCGTCATTACTTTGTTCAAAAACACGTCTTATTACATATAATCTGCGTTCAAAATCAATACCTTTGTTTATTTTATCTGGTCTTTTAACAAAACACTGAAGTATGTAAGGCATACACTCAAGGGCTCTTTTGCCCAAAACAGCAGGATTTGTTGGAACTTCTCGCCAGCATAAAAACTCAATATTTTCTTTTTTTACTATAATCTCAAACATTTTTTTAGCTTGATTTCTTTTAAGCTCATCTTGAGGGAAAAAGAACATTCCAACGGCATAATCACGCTCTTCGCCTAAGTTTATGTCTTTAATTTCTTGTTTAAAAAATTCATGAGGTATTTGTGTAATTATACCTACACCGTCACCGGTTTTTCCCTCGGCGTCTTTTCCAGCTCTATGTTCAAGATTTTCTACTATTTTAAGAGCATCCTCAACGGTTTGATGTGTTTTTATACCTTTTATATTAACCACAGCACCTATACCGCAGTTATCATGTTCAAAAGAGGGATTATATAATCCTTGACATTTTGCTGTGTTTTGTCTCATTAAATTCATTCCTTTCAAAGTAATTTGATTTGTTATTTTTTAATAAAAAAAAGAAGCCCCCAAGCGATACAAAAAATCGCTCAAGAACTCCTTTGCTCTTAGTATGGTATATTATAATACCTCTTAAACCATAAATCAATAGTATATTACTTTTTAGATATATAAAAATTAATTATGACACTCATAAACTCATTTTATAGTATCTAAACAATATATAATTATAAACTATATACAAAAAACTCTAAATTTAATTAATACGGCTCTCTTTGATGTAATTTACATAACAAAGAGAGCCTGTATAAACAATAATTTTTTACATTTTATATTTACTTTAGCAGTTTAAAAATAAATATATTAGATTATTTATCGCTTAATCCTTCGTTTTTAAGAACGTTTTCAAAATTAACACAAACCACATTTGTATTTACTCTGTCTTTATAAATAGGAGCGTTATCAACAGATTTTAATACAGGTTGTATAATTTTTTTAGCTAAAGCTTTTGTTTCTATTATTTCTCTCATAATTTGTTTTTCATCACTGTAGTTAAAATTGTCTCTCATAGCATTAGCTACAGCAGATATAGCCTGTATATTTGTTTTTGCCATAGGTTTAACAGCGGCTCTAACGGTGTTTAATTTTCCGTCCATGTTTATAACTGTTCCGTTAGACTCGGCAAGTGATACTAAAGGCATTACAACATCAGCTTTTTTAGCCGTTTCGGTGATATATAAATCAGCAACAGCCAAAAACTCAAGTCCTTTAGGGTCAAAATCTTTAGGGTCTTCGCCTATTATAAACATAGCCTTAACTGTTCCATTATCTATTTTTTCTTTGGCAAGGCATATAGGCTCAATGCCAATATCAGCAATGCTTTGTGTGTTTACGTTTGTTTTAATCTGTATAATACCATTACGAGGCGCTCTTAAATGTCCGCTTAAAACAGCTATATCAGCAATAGCTTTAGCTGCCTCAAATGTGGTATTAAACTGGTCGTTTATAATAACAGCTTTTTTATTATCAATGAGCATTTGAGCAGCTTTGTTGGCGTTTTCGCTTACAGTTATGTTTTTGATTATTTCTTCTATATTCTCAATTCCTTCGGCTTTAGCACCTTTATCAATAAGCGCTTTTATTATTTCTTTAAGGCTTTCGGTTGAATCAGAATTAATATAAATATTAGCTTCTTGTGCTTCTTGAGAAAGAGGTTTGTTATTTATTACTATAAGTTTAGCCCCACGCTTAACAGCTTGACGTACTTTAACTCCAAATGACGCATGCTGGTTCATTAAATCTGTGCCAACAAGCATTATTACGTCTGTCGAGAGCATTTCTTCTGCCGTGGTTGTTGAGCAGTCAGTACCAATAACGTGTTTAACACCATTTTTAAAATAGTTAAAACAAAGAACTGTACCAGCTTTAGCAACTTCTTTGGCGTATTTGTTCGCCAAATATATTTCTTCTGTAGTAAGTTTATCGGATATTGAAACAGCTACCGAGTCACTTCCAAATTTTATATAAGAACTTTGGAGTTTTTTAGATATATAAATAGCTGCTTCCTCATAGCTTACAGGTGTAAGTACACCATCTTTTTTAATTAAAGGTGTTGTAATACGCTCTTTTGTAAGCATCTCACCAAAACCAAATCGACCTTTGGAGCAAAGTACACCGTCCTCGTCAGGTGTGGATTTAACAATAATATTCTCATTTGTATGAAGAACTGTTTTACAGCCAACAGAACAGAATGAGCATGTTGTTTCGGTACACTCGGTATTTGTAGGAACACGTTTACCGTATGTAAATTTCTCACCTAATGCTCCTGTAGGACAAAGATTTATACATTGTCCGCATGATATACAGTCGGTTGCTTTAAGCGGCTTTTGAAGAGAAGGGGAGACTATTGTGTCAAATCCACGACCAACTAAACCAAGAGCAGTACGTCCCATTACCTCATCGCATACCCTTACACAAAGACCGCAAAGTATACATTTATCAGGATTACGGTCAATAAATGGATGAGTATTGTCTATTGTTCTGTTGTGTTTTTCTCCTTCAAATGTTTCAGGAGTAACGTCATACTCATTAGCACGTTTTATAAGTTTACATTCGTAATAATCATGACAACCGCACTCAAGACATCTTGATGCTTCAAAAACAGCCTCTTTTTCGGTAAAGCCGTTGTTTACCTCATGGAAGTTATCTTTTCTTTGTTCTGGAGTTATATGACTCATTTTAACGCGAGGCACTTTCTCTCTGTCAGATAAAGTTTCTTCTGTAACATCTGTTCTTTCACAGAAATAAGGTTTTTTGTATGGCACAATATTTCCTTTAAGAAAACTGTCTATTACATAAGATGCTTTTTCTGCCTCTCCTATAGCGGCTATAGCTATGCCAGCGCCTTTGTTTGTAGCATCACCAACAGCAAAAACATTTTCGATATTTGTTCTAAATGTTGTTTCGTCAGCGGATATTGTTCCTTTTTTTGTAAGCTCTACACCATCAAGACCAGTAGGGTCAAGCGTTTGACCTAATGCCATAATAAGGCTTGATACTTTAAGCTCTTCAGTAGCGCCCTTGATAGGTACAGGTTTTCTTCTTCCGCTTGAGTCTGGCTCGCCGAGTTCCATTTTTTGGAGTAAAACACTTTGTATGCTTCCGTCAGGGGCTGAAATTATTTTTTCTGGATTAGTGAGGAATTTGAATATAACTCCTTCTTCCTCTGCCTCTTTTATTTCTATGTCCTCTGCTGGCATTTCGGCTTTTGTTCTTCTATATATACAATAAACATGTTCTGCGCCAAGACGTATAGCTGTACGACAAGCGTCCATAGCAGTGTTTCCGCCGCCTACTATGGCTATATCTTTTCCGGCAATTATTTCTTCTCCAAGTGCAACTTTTCTAAGAAAATCTATACCGCCTATAACATTTATATTTTCTTCTCCCTCAACGCCCATTTTTGTACTTGTCCAAGCGCCAGTTGCTATAAGAACAGCGTCATATGAAGATTTAATATGTTCAAAACTAATATCTTTGCCAAGTTTTACATTGTTTATCATTTTAATTCCCATACCGGCTATAAGCTCTATTTCTTTATCGAGTATAGCTTTTGGAAGTCTGTATTCAGGTATACCATAACGCAGCATACCACCCATTTTAGGCATAGCGTCATATATCGTAACGCTGTGACCTTTGGCTTTTAAGTGATAAGCCGCTGTAAGACCAGCAGGACCACCGCCTATTACAGCTACATTGTGACCAGTAAAAGGCGCTACTTCAGGCATATATGGTTTTTCGCTTTCAAGGTCTTTATCGCCTATAAACGCTTTTATAAACGCTATAGACACTGGCTCGTCAACAAGTTTTCTTCTGCATGCTGTCTCACATGGGTGAGGGCACACACGACCTATTGAAGATGGAAGAGGGAATATACCCTTTATAATTTTAACAGCCTCTTTGTATTGACCATTAGCCACCATGCCAACATACGCTTGACAGTCTGTTCCAGCTGGACAGTTTAGAGCGCAAGGAGGGCGGCAATCGCCAACATGGTCGCTTAAAAGAAGCTCAAGAGCTGTCTTTCTTGACTCAACAACTCTTTTGGTTTTTGTGTTTATAACCATTCCCTCGGATATTTCTGTTGCGCAGGCGCGTAAAAGTTTTGGGCTACCCTCAGCCTCTACAACACAAAGCCCGCAAGCGCCATATATATCAACTCTTTTATCGTAACATAAAGTAGGTATGTCAATTTTATTTTCTCTCGCGACTTCAAGTATTGTTTGTCCGGCAAAGCCCGTTACTTCTTTGCCGTTTATATTAAGTCTTATTTTATTAGACACTGCTCTCTCACTCCCTTAATCTACTTTTACCGCGTCAAAACGGCATACGGTTTTACATTTTCCACATTTAACGCATTTATCTAAAGCTATTATGTGCGGCTGTTTTACGCTTCCGGTTATAGCTCCAGCAGGACAGTTTTTAAAACATAATGTACAGCCTTTGCATTTTTCGGCATCTATAGAGTATTTAACAAGAGACTGGCACTGATGAGCTGTACATTTATGATTATATATGTGGTCCTCATACTCGTTTCTAAAATATTTTAATGTTGTAAGTACAGGGTTAGGCGCTGTTTGACCAAGACCGCAAAGCGCCGAGGACTTAATTTGGTTTGCTAAATCCTCTAAAAGTTCTATATCGCCGTCTTTTCCTTCGCCTTTAGTAATTCTTGTAAGTATTTCAAGCATACGTTTTGTGCCAACACGGCAATGTATACATTTTCCGCATGACTCTTTGCATGTAAAGTCTATAAAAAACCTTGCCATGTCAACCATACAAGTTGTTTCATCCATTACTACCATACCGCCAGAACCCATTATAGCGCCTGTAGCGGCAAGTTTTTTGTAGTCAATAAGTGTGTCGTCAAGCTCTGCTGGTATACATCCGCCGGAAGGACCGCCCATTTGAACTGCTTTAAATTTTTTATCATCTTTTATACCGCCGCCAACACCATATATAACATCGTGTATTTTAGCGCCCATAGGTATTTCTACAAGACCGCCGTTTTTAATTTTACCTGTAAGAGCAAATACTTTTGTTCCTTTACTATCAGGTGTTCCCATAGCGGCAAACTTTTCGCCGCCATTTGATATTATCCATGGAACATTGGCGTAAGTCTCAACATTGTTTATGTTTGAAGGTTTTTCCCAATAACCTTTTTGGGCAGGAAATGGAGGTTTAAGTTTAGGCATTCCTCTTTCTCCCTCAAGAGAGGCTATAAGAGCTGTTTCCTCGCCACATACAAACGCGCCGGCACCAGCTTTTATTCTCATGTCAAAAGAGAAGTTTGAACCGAATATGTTTTTGCCCAAAAAGCCTTTTTCTCTCGCTTGTTCTATAGCGTTTGTAAGCCTTATTATAGCAAGAGGATATTCAGCACGAACATAAACAATTCCTTCGTCAGAACCCATAGCGTAAGCACCTATGAGCATACCTTCTATAACAGAGTTTGGGTCGCCCTCAATAACAGCTCTATCCATAAAAGCGCCTGGGCCACCTTCATCGGCATTACAAATCGTATATTTCTTTTTACCCTCAGCATTTCTTGCGGCATTCCATTTAAACCATGTAGGAAATCCAGCGCCGCCACGACCAGCAAGACCAGATACTTTTATTATTTCAATTACTTCTTCAGGTTTTAATTCTTTAACACATTTTTCTATGGCTTTGTATCCGCCTTTTAATATGTATTCCTCTATATCATCCGGGTTTATAACGCCACAGTTTCTAAGCGCTATTCTTGTTTGGCTCTCAAGAACTTTTTTGTCCTCTTCTGATATAATGTATTTTGAACAAACATTTCCAGAAATTTCACTGTCAATTATTTCTTTTATAGCCTCTGGCGTTACTTTTACGTAAGTGTTTTTTTCGCCGTTGTCTTTTACTATGTCAACAATAGGCTCTAAATAACACATGCCAATACAGCCAGTGACGCCTAAATTTATATTAATTTTGTTTTCGGAGATATATTTTTGAGCGAAGTCGGATACTTTATCAGCTCCAGCGGCTATACCGCAACTTCCTTTACCAACTATTAATTTCATCAATCATGCGCCTCCTTTGCTTTTATGTCGGCTAATATTGTTTTGGCTTTTTCTGGTGTAAGAGTACCATATGCCTCGCCATTAATCATCATTACAGGCGAAAGTGAACAGCACCCTAAACAAGCCACACTTTTTATTGAGAAAAGTCCGTCAGGCGTTGTTTGACCGTCTTTTATTTCAAGATATTCTTCTATTGCCGCCTGAACAGCCTCAGAACCATTTACATGACAGGCTGTGCCCTGACAAATCATTATGAGATACTTTCCTATAGGCTCCAGCCTAAATTGGGCGTAAAATGTAGCTACACCTAAAACTTTAGCGGCTTTTATACCAGTTCTAAGAGCTATATAGTTTAAAAGCTCTATTGGAAGATAACCATATGTATCCTGCGCATGCTGCAAAATTGTTATAAGGCTACCTTCTACAGAAGCATATTTTTGCAATACAGGCTCTATAAGCTCGGTATCTATTCCGGATTTTTTAAGAACTTCCGCTTCTGCTGTGGCGCATTTGCAGATTTCACTCATTTTTAACATCTCCTTTATATATTTTTGTAATTTTAGAGTTTTTTCAACAATTAATTAAATGTATCTTGTTAATTCTATCACATACAGCCGAGCTAATCAATTACAATAATTAGAATGCACTGTATAATTTTTGATACAATTATATAAAAAATAATATAATCTATACATTATTTTTTGTATCTAATTACATATATTGTGCGGTATAAACGAATAAAACTAATAATTAACTAAAAAAATATTGATTTTTTTATAAATAATTTGTTTTTATAAAAAATTTGTTATAGATGAAATTACATTATTTTGGTATAATCAAAAGACGTAATTAATTTGATTAATAATTTTGATTTTATATATTTTTATTCTGGAATGAGGAGATATTGTATGCTTAGTGGTAAAACCGTATTAGTGTGTGTAACAGGCGGCATAGCATCTTACAAAATGGCTAATTGTGTTAGTATGCTTATAAAACTTAATGCCGATGTACATGTTATAATGACTAAAAATGCTACTAATTTTATTAATCCTATTACATTTGAAACACTTACGTCAAACAAATGTATTGTAGATACTTTTGATAGAAATTTTCAGTTTAATGTTGCGCACATTTCATTAGCTAAAAAAGCTGATGTGTGTCTTATATCGCCAGCTACAGCAAATGTTATAGGTAAAATAGCAAATGGTATAGCTGATGATATGCTTACTACTACAGTTATGGCGTGTACTTGCAAAGTTATAATAGCTCCCGCTATGAACACAGCTATGTATAAAAATGCTATAGTACAAAATAATATCGAAAAACTTAAAAATTTTGGTTACGAAATTATATATCCGGCAAGCGGGTATCTTGCCTGCGGTGACACAGGAGA
>CATJUP010000135.1 GCA_949743655.1 uncultured Eubacteriales bacterium | reverse complement strand
CTAACGCTTGGTTTTGGTTATTTTCTGACAGCTTTTTGGATGAGGCAAACTAGAAAATCTTTAAAATCTCTACAATAACAGTTATAGTAAATTTTTTTATATTTTTAGTCCTCATAATAAATACCTCCTTTTAATGCTATTTAATTTTATTAATTTAAATTATACCATAATAACAATACTTTTCCATTTAAAAATTATTACAAAAGATTATTTAATATAACTTATAAAAACATAATCCGCCGGACCACACCAGCGGATTTTTTGTCAAATGCCATTTATATTTTTTATTATTCCAATATACTTGCTATCTCACCTATAGCGTCAGCCTCATCCTCACCATTAGCTGTAATTTTAATCTCTGTGTTTGGCGCTATGCCTAACGATATTATACACATAAGACTTTTAGCGTTTACAATTTTGTCTTCTAACACCACTTTTACTACACTTTTAAATTTACTTGCTGTTTGAACAAAAAGTGCAGCGTGCCTTGTGTCTAACGTTTTTTTGACACAAACAGATTTTTCAGTCATTATTCTCATTCCCTTCATAAAGCTGTTTGGCTATCTCGCTTATTTTTCTAAGCCTGTGATTAATTCCCGACTTTCCAACAGGTGGAACCATTTTCCCCGCAAGCTCTTTAAGGCTCGCATCTGGAAATTTAAGTCTCGCTTCAGCGGCAGCATACAGCGTTGGCGGAAGATAAGACAGCCCATAATTCTCTTTTATAAATTTTATGTCCTCTATATGCTTTACAGATGCCTTTATTGTTTTGCCTAAATTGGCGGTTTCACAATTTACCTTTCTGTTTACGTTATTGCGCATGTCTTTTAAAATGCGTATATTCTCAAAATCCATAAGCGCTATATGCGCACCCATAATATTAAGGAGGTCCGAAATTTGCTCCCCTTCTTTTAAGTAAATTACATAGTGCTCTTTGCGCTTAATAAATTTAGCGTCAATACCAAAAGAGTTTATAACTTTTATAAGGCTTTGGGCATAGTCTTCATTAAAAACAACAAACTCCATATGATATGTTTTTTCAGGGTCGTTTATTGAACCTGAAGCTAAAAACGCCCCTCTAATATACGCTTTTTTACAGCAAACATCATAAAACAAATTGTCGTTTATGCCATTTATGTATTTAAGCTCCAGCATTTGACAATAGTAGGAAATACAGCACTTTTTAAGTATATTCTCAATATCGGCATTGTTTGCCTCTATTAAAAGTATATATACCCTGTTTTTTTTAAGCTGTCTGTTCCTTCTTACTTTTACACTACATCCTATATTAAAATTTTTTTTAATTAATGTAAAGAACTTTCTTGCGACAATAACATTTTCTGTTTGAATTTTTATACAAATTTTATTTTTATTTTCTGTTATTTGACCGCATAAATTCAATATAGCAGATATTTCGGCTACAAAACAATGTTCTTCTTTGCCAAAACAGTGAAATAATTCGCTTTTAACATTATAAGAAAATGACAAACTTTAGCCACCTCGCATATATACCAAATTTATTTTTTTTATTCAACACAAAATCTTTTATTTGTGACAAAAACATTATTAAAATCCCGTAACAAAATAAAACCTATCACGCAGTTTATACGTGATAGTAATTTCTAAACTTATATAATTTAAAAAAAACATGCGCTATTCCCTAATCCCATTTTTAAGCCTGTTTGGTGACTCAATATGTTTTATAATAACATTTCTTCTCTTTAATGAAATTTTTTCATAAACAGCGTTAGCTATACTAACCGAACGATGTTTTCCGCCTGTACAGCCAATAGCTATAACAAGGCTTGTCTTACCCTCTTTAATATATTGAGGAATAAGAAATTCAAGCATATCTATTAATTTTTCAATAAATATGTGGCTTTCTTCAAAACCCATTACATAATTATAAACGGGCTTGTCGTTTCCCGTAAACTCTTTAAGTTCATTTATATAATATGGGTTAGGTAAAAATCTTACATCAAATACCAAATCTGCGTCTGGCGGTATTCCATACTTAAAACCAAATGAGCATATAGTAATAATAAGCCCTTCAAAATCTGTATTAAACAAAAATATATTATTAATCTGCTCTTTAAGCTCTTTTGTAAGTGTTTTTGATGTATCTATAATATATTTAGAGCGTTCTTTAGCGTCTTTAAGTATATTTCGTTCTTTTTTAATACCCTCGGCTATAGAGTTTCCTTTAGACAAAGGGTGCGTTCGTCTTGTTTCTTTAAATCGGTTTATAAGTGTTATGTCAGATGCGTCAAGAAAAAGTATCTCATACTCAAATCCAGCGTTATTAAGCTGTTTAAGACCATCAAAAAGGTCTTTAAACATTTTTCCGCCTCTTATATCTATACCAAGAGCTATTTTGTCAATTTCATTACTCTGCTCCAAAAGTTTGGCAAATTTTAAAAGAAGCGCTGGCGGTATATTATCAGCGCAAAAATAATTTATATCCTCCAAAAATTTAAGCACAGTTGTTTTTCCTGCTCCTGACATGCCAGTAACTATAACAAATTTCATAAAAACACCCCATTAAAGCTAATCACGACCTACAAACTTAACCTCAGGTTTAAGCTCGACACCAAATTTTTCATAAACGGTTTTTTTACAAAAATCTATTAGACAAAGTATATCATCTGTTGTGGCGTTATTGGCGTTTATTATAAATCCAGCGTGCTTTTCAGACACTTTGGCACCGCCTATTGTTTTGCCTTTAAGTCCGCTTTCTTCTATTAATTTACCTGCAAAATAACCATCTGGTCTTTTAAAAGTGCTTCCAGCACTTGGAAAATTTAAAGGCTGTTTTTCTCGTCTTTTAGAGTTTAAATTTTCAATGTTATACATTATATCGCTTTTTAAACCCTTTTTAAGCTCTATACATCCGTCTAATATCACATAATTTTTATATTGAAAAATACTCTTTCTGTACTCAAGAGCCATATCATTATTATTAAGCGTTATTACTTTTCCATTTTCGTCAATCACGCGAGCCCACTTTATTATGTCCTTAATCTCGCTGCCATATGCTCCCGCATTCATATATATAGCGCCACCAAAACTTCCTGGTATTCCAGAGGCAAACTCAAAACCTGCAAGCTCGTGATTAAGTGCCGCTTGTGCCACAGATGATAAAAGAGCGCCTGCTTTTATAACAATATCATTCCTATTTATGTCTATATCAGAAAAATTGCCGCCAAAATTTATAACAACACCCTCTATACCTCTATCAGAAACAAGTATGTTGCTCCCATTACCCAATATAAAGTATTTTATTTTGTACTCATTTAATTTACTAATAAGTTTTACAACTGTGTCAACATCTTTAGGGCGAACAAAATAGTCCGCCGTTCCCCCTGTTTTAAATGATGTATGGTTTTTCATAGACTCATTTACAAAAACATTGTCTTTACCAGCCAAATTAATAAGCGTATCAAAAATATCCATATATCCCTCCGCCGTTAATGCTCAAGCATAGTAGCACCTATAATTACAGAGTCATAATCAAGACTGCACATTAATATTTTTGTTTTATTTTCATATTCATATTGCCCAAATGTTTTTTCGGAAACAATTTTACTTACGTCTTTTACAAACTCAGGACCTATTTTTCTTATTTTTCCGCCTATAGCTATAGCCTCTGGCTGAAGTGTGTTTACAATATTTATAAGCCCAACAGCCACATATTTTTTGTAGTCCTCAACAATATTTTCAGCATAAACATCGCCTTTAGCTGCTGCCTCAAAAGGTATTTTAAATGACATAAGCCTTACATCACCATTTATCATTTTAAACATCAAACTTTCTGGGTGTCTTATAGACATTATACGCGCGTCTCTTACAATAGCGTTTGTAGAAGCGTAAGCAGCCCAACAGCCATTACGCCCACATTCACAGTTTTCACCTTTAAAAACAATAACATGATGTCCAAACTCACCAGCGCCAAAATCCAGACCATGATAAATTTTGTTATCTATTATTATTCCTCCGCTTATAGCTGTACCAATAGTTACTATAATAGTGTTTTTAAATCCTTTTGTAACTCCTATTTTGTTTTCGGCTAAAGCATAACAGTTAGCATCATTTTCGCATACAACTGGTACATTTATATATTTTCTCATTTCATCGGCTATAGGAGCGTTTTTAAAGCCAAAATAGCTTGAGTAAATCATAATTCCTGTGTTAGTATCCACGCTTCCATAACAGCCTATTCCCACAAACTCTATATCGTTGTCAATATTAAGACCATATTTATTTACAACACGTATACATAGATTAGCCATGTCTTTTATAATTTCTTCAAATTTTCTATATTTAAGAGTAGGTATACTTTCTTTAATAAGTATATTACCTTCTATGTCAACTATTCCGGCTGTAATATATGTTAAGTCAAAGTTCACGCCTAATCTGTACATATCGCACCTCCCAATAATCAATTTCCAGCCTCAATTTTTATAGACTCTATTCTTTTGTTAAGTATATCTTCTGCGCTGTAGCCCATAAGCCTTTGCCTTAAATTCATAGCCGCCACTTCACATATAACGGCTAAATTTCTTCCTGGTCTTACAGGTATTGTGTTTAACAATACTTTTACACCCATTATATCGTAATAATCATCATTAAGTCCCATTCTTGAGTAAATTTTTCCATCTTGCCACATTTCAAGTTTTATAACAAGTTCTATGTTTTTTAAAGGTTTTATAGAGCCAACGCCAAATAATTCCTTTACATCTATTACACCTATACCTCTTATCTCTATAAAATGTTTTATAAGTTCAGGGCATGTACCCTCTAATGTGTTATACGATACTTTTTTAATCTCAACAGCATCATCGGCTACAAGCCTGTGACCGCGTTTTATAAGTTCCAAAGCCGCCTCACTTTTTCCAATTCCGCTGTCGCCTATTATAAGCACACCAACACCATATATATCAACAAGCACACCATGTATTGTAATTCTTTGGGCAAGCTCTCCTTTAAGCCACTTTGTAACGTTTTCTATAAAATATAGCTCTGGTGTGTCTGTTGAAAACACAGGAATTGAGAATTCCTCACTAAAAACAAGTATTTCTGGAAAAATATAAAGTCCTCCACACACTATAAAACACGGAAATCCATAAGAAAAAAGCTCTCTTAAAACCTGTTCTCTAAAAACTGGTTCCAGTCTTTCAAGATATGCGTGCTCCACTTTTCCTATCACCTGAATAGCATCGCTTTCAAAATAATCAAAAAATCCAGCAAGCTGTAGAGCAGGTCTGTTTACAGCAGAAGTTTTAATCAATCTTTTTTTTAAACACATACTGTCAAGTTTACTATTAAGTTTAAACTCCTCAGCTAACCTTTCAACAGAAACGCTGTACATAAAATAAAAACACCTCCATTTTGAAAGCTGTATGTTTATAAATAATATATAAAATACTGAGTTAATTTTAATATTTTATATCAAAAATATTAACACACTAAACATATAAAATCAAATATATTGACTATAATTATCAAAAAATTAAAATTTAGGTAATTAAAACTCACAATTTTAAAAATTTTATTGTTTTATTTCAGGGTTTTGCTGTCTAAAAAAGCTATAAAGTGTTTCGGCAGAATGAATATTCATTTCTTCAACTTCCAAAAGCTGTTCAACATCAGCCTGTTTTATTTTTTCCAAATCACCAAAATGTTTTAATAAAGCCTTCCGCCTTTTTTCTCCTATAGTTGGTATATGATTGAGTATAGAGTCTATTTGTGATTTTTCTCTAATTTTTCTATGATACTCTATAGCAAATCTGTGTACTTCATCTTGTATTCTTGTAACAAGTTTAAAACCCTCAGATGAGGTTTTTAAATATATTTCTTTATCATTAAATATAAGCCCTTTTGTTCTGTGATTGTCATCTTTAAACATTCCACACACCGGTATATCAATGCCAAAAGACATAAGTACAGTTTTAGCGGCTTTTATCTGCGGTTTTCCGCCATCCATAAATATAATATCAGGAAGCCTTGTAAAGCTGTTGTTTTTATTATCAATATTGTCTTTTATGCTATGGTTAATTCTTCTTGTAATAACTTCCTGCATACTGGCAAAATCATTAGCGCCTGCCACAGTTTTAATTTTAAATTTTCGGTAATCACTTCTTTTTGGTATTCCATTTTCAAAAACAACCATTGCCCCAACCGAAAAAAATCCTTGTATGTTAGATATATCATAAGCCTCTATTCTTTCTGGAACAGTTTTTAAACCTATGGCGTCACTTATCTCTTTAACGGCGCCTTTTGTGCGTTTGTTTTCTCTTTTTATACTCTCGCCAAACTGCTCAAGTGTTATAACAGCGTTTTTGTACGCCAAATCAACCAGCTTTTTTTTCTCACCTTTTATAGGTACTGTTATATTTACCGCACTACCTTTTATATAACAAAGAAAATCGGCTATAAGTTTTTTCTCACATTCAACTATATCATCTGATAATATAAGCTCTTTTGGTATAAAAGCCGTACCGCTATAAAAACGTTTTATAAATTCGGTAATGAGCTCACTTCCATCCATGTCCTCAGTGTTATTTATAAAAAAATGTTCCCTTCCTGTCATTTTTCCGCTGCGTATAAAAAATACTTGAACAAGCGTATCATCGTTTGATTTTACAAAAGCTATTACATCACTGTCATTAAAGCCAGTATTAGCCATTTTTTGTTTTTGTTCAATGCTTTTTATATATTTAATTTGGTCTCGATATTTAGCCGCTGCCTCAAAGTCAAGCTCTTGTGAGGCGTTCTCCATTTTATTTTTTATTTTAATAATTATGTCGTTGTGTTTGCCATTTATAAAGTCTAAAGCCTCGTCCACATAAACTTTATACTCGTCTTTAGATACATTACCCTGACATGGTGCACTACATTGACCTATATGATAATTTAGGCATGGTCTTTCTTTTCCAATATCTTTAGGGAGTATTTTACGGCATTTTCTTAAAGGCCACATTTTATTAATCATTTCAACACTTTCTTTAACGGCATAAGCATCTGTTATAGGACCAAAATATTTAGCGCCGTCTTTAACAACTTTGCGCGTTACAAATACTCTTGGAAAATCCTCATTTACAGACACTTTTATATATGGGTACATTTTATCATCTTTAAGCATTATGTTATATTTTGGACTGTGCTCTTTAATAAGATTACATTCAAGTATAAGCGCTTCCATTTCGCTGTCTGTAATTATATACTCAAACTCGGCTATATGTTTTACCATACTTATTACTTTAGCCGAATGATTTTTGTTTGACTGAAAATATTGCCTTACACGGTTTTTAAGACTTATAGCTTTACCCACATATATTATAACGCCGTTTTTGTCTTTCATTATATAAACTCCTG